>JACRGL010000116.1 GCA_016212365.1 Candidatus Methylomirabilota bacterium
CAGTAACTCTTCTATCTATAGGTCTGTCTTGTGTATCCTTTATAATCAAAAGGTCAATATCGCTATCCTTGTCAGGCTTACCATATACATAAGAACCAAAGAGGATAATTCTGGATGGTTGGTATTCCTTCTTGATTTTTTCTACGATCTCAAGGATAATCTTTTTGACATTTACGTCCGCGGTCATACCCTAACCTCTATCAAGTTGTTCGTGATGTTCATCCTTTCAAGGTTCATTTTCAAGTTCTTTCATCACCAAACCCTTGCCCTTTCGCAGTTTCGCCTTCTCCAAGTCTGGACAGCTTGTTTAATCTTTTGGTCTAACTCAATCTCATAGATGATCCGATAGTCTCCAACCCGGATGCGCCAATCGCTCTTTGAACCAGTAATCTTACGGCATCCAGAAGGCCTTGGGTTTTCGGCCAGGGTCTTGATGTGGGAAATGACACGCTGGAAATCTTTTGCCGAAAGCTGCCTAAGGTCGCGCTCAGCTCTCCGCTCAAGAAAGACCTCATACACCCAGATGATACTCCTTCAGAAAGTCCTCCAGCCCCCTGAACTTAAGCGGCTTCTTTCTCATCTCCTGTAGCATCTTCAAATCCTCTACATCTTCCAACCGCTCTAACATCTCCTGATATTCGTCAATGTCCAGGATGACTGCCGATGGCTTGCCCTTTCGGAGGACGATTTCAGGGGCCTTTCTCTTAACCTTGCCTCTCATGTTTTCACCTCCAATAACTTGTTCGTATCATTTAAAGAATTATAAACCGGGCCCTGGCCGTGCCCGGCACTACACCATCCAGTCTCCACAGGCCTGCATCTAGAGTGGCCTTCACCGCTTCCTGATACTCGGATGCCGTGGGCCTTCTGTTAATTAAGGGATATTGATAGGCCTTATAACAGGGCCTATACTGGTCCATCACATTTACGTAGGTATCCTTGGAGATCTCCTCGGCCAGGAAGCGCATCACCTCACGAGTCCCGGCCTGATTCTCGGGGAGGACCAGGTGGCGAACAAGGAGGCCCCGCTCGGCAATCCCCTTTTCGTTTATTACCAGGTCCCCTACCTGGCGGTGCATCTCTTTAAAGGCGGCCTTGGCCACCTCAGGGTAGTCCCGAGCTTTGGAATAGCAGGCAGCAGGCTCGGGATCGCCATACTTAAAGTCGGGCATATAGATGTCAAAGACGCCATTTAGGAGGTGCAGGGTCTCCACAGCCTCATATCCCCCGCAGTTATAAACCAGGGGAACCTCCAGGCCACCCTCTATGGCCTTAGGAAGCGCCTCCAGGATCTGGGGCACCTGGTGGGTAGGGGTAACAAAGTTTATGTTGTGGCAACCCTGCCTCTGGAGGTGAAGCATCATAGCAGCAAGCTTTGTTGAGTCCACTTCCTCCCCATCCCCTTCATGGCTGATGCTGTAATTCTGGCAATAGATGCAGCCCAGGTTACAATAGGTGAGGAAGATGGTCCCAGAGCCGTAATAGCCTACCAGGGGACGTTCCTCGCCAAAGTGGGGGCCAAAGCTGGAGACAACAGGCTTTGCCCCTACCCTACAAGTCCCAGTTTCCCCTTCCAGCCTCTTTGCCAGGCATCGCCTGGGACAGAGAGTGCACTCTTTGAGGAGGTCTCGGGCCTTTGCTATCCGCTCGAAGAGCTCACCGCTCCTATAAAGCTCCAGGTAGCTAGGTTTGAACACTTGTTAACCCCTTGAGAATTTAATAATACCACTGATTATAAGGCCTGACAAGGAGCCTACCTCTTCTCCGCCCAGAACCTCTCTTTTAAGGCTTGATCGCCCATCTTGCCCCAAACGCCCAGTTCCCTACCCGAGGCCTCCAACTTGAGGGAACCGAACTGGATTAGCTTAACCTGGTTCGGCTCTTTCATAGGGGTGAGGACCGTCAGCCGCCCTGCCCGTAGGTCCAAATCCTGCAAGATACCCAGGGCCATGGTGTCCCCCTCCCCATCATTCAGGCCAAGGAGCAGGCCCTGCAATTCCCCTGCCTCCCATACCTGGACTTCCCGGACTTCATAATGGGCCTTCAGACGATGGATCTCCTCCCCTCGATGCTCACCTCCAGTGACCAAGCAGAGCTCCTCGCCGGCCTTCTCACCATAGAATACCAGGGTATCCAGGCTCTTGGCTACGAAAGTAAGGTCACTCCCCGAGAGCCTCTTTCCGCTCCCCAGCCAGGTCCCGTGGAGCCCCACATCCCTCCAAGCCAGGTCCTGAAGGGCCGCATCCTGAAAGTAATGCCGGAACCTCTCCTCACGGAAGGCCCGCCTATGCTCCCGGGATTTTGCCTTGACCTCGGGGGTGGCTAGGAGGCGCTGGATTTTGAGCCCGGGCCTATGGACGTGGGGATGGAGGAGGTGCTCGATCTCGCTCGCCCTCTGAAGGGCCACAATGTGCCGCGGCCTCAAAAGCTCCACCTTCCGAAATTTCAGCTCCCGGGCCGCGCCCCCCTGGACCAGCCCGGTAGTATCCACCAATACCACCTCTGCCATTAAGGAAAAGGCCTTGTCCACTAGCCTCTTTAGCCCCACTAGGGTTGGTAAAAGGTGCCCGCTGGGCGAGGTGGCACCCACAAAGCGTAGGTGGATTCGGGATGTTTCACCAGCCTCGGACGAGGGGAAATGGATGGCCAGGCCTATAGTGGTAGGCGGGCCCAGGGTCGCCTGTCCCATATCCCCATCCACCAGGGCCACCCGGCAGCCCTTGCCCCTCAGGGTCTCGGTCAGAAAGCGGGCGAAGGTGGTCTTCCCGGTATCAGAGGCGCCCCAGATTAAGGCCACTCCCCCATCCGTCCCCAAAATGTCGGCCACCTCCCACCAATCCCCGGGGACCAGAAGGCGCTCCTTTATCTCCATCGCCTATCTTTTCCTCAATATTTGCCTTCGGGCATCAGGCTAAATTTTATAAGCTAATCGAACTCATCATAGATACCGGCTATGCGCTCCTCCGATAGCACCACATAAAGGCGGGAGGCCTCGTGTTTGGAAACATTGTCCCGGGGAAGGGCAGCTACTTCTACAATAAGCCGCCTCTTTCCTAGATCGAGTTGAATCCGGTCCCCCACCCGAACCTCACGGCCAGCCTTGGCAACGGCTCCTCCCACCATTATCCGGCCAGCCTCACAGGCTGCCTTGGCCCAGGCCCGGCGCTTAATGAGACGAGATTCCTTGAGGAAGACGTCTAGCCGCATCAAACTTGTTGAGGGTTAACAGCAAAACTTTTCTCCCTATAACCCGTAACTGTCAACCTGTAGGGCGGGGGCCGAAGATGGCCGTGCCGATGCGGACCAGGGTAGCCCCCTCCTCAATGGCTACCTCGAAGTCGTGGCTCATTCCCATGGAAAGGTGCTGCATACCTACGTTTGGAATGGCCCTTTCTCGAAGGTGGTCCCGGAGTTCCCGCAAGCGGCGGAAAAAAGGACGGCTCTCCTCAGGGTCCCTGAAGAAGGGGGGGAGGACCATCAAGCCCTCCACCTTCAAATTGGATAGCTCCGAGGTGGCCTCCACCAAGGAAAAGAAATCCGCTTCCTCAACCCCCGACTTGGTCTCTTCCGGGACCAACTTTACTTGGACAAAGGCCCGCACCACTTTGCCGGCTGCCTGACCGTGTCTATCCAGCTCCCTGGCCAGCCGCAGGGAGTCCAGGGAGTGGATCAGGTCAAATAGCTCCACGGCCAGCTTTGCCTTATTGGTCTGGAGATGCCCCACCATATGCCAGCTCACCGGTCTGCCCAGGACGGCGATCTTCTCCCGGGCCTCCTGAACCCGGTTCTCTCCTAGGATAGGAATCCCTGCCTCCAGGCCCTCGCGGATCTGGGGGAGGGGGATGCCCTTTGAAATCGCTACTAGCTGGATTTCGTCAGGGCCCCGGCCAGCCCGCCTAGCGGCAGCGGCCATACGCTGCTTTACCTCTCCAAGCCTTTTCTTGATTTCAGCCATAACCCCGATTATTTAGTCCTTGAAGGCGCACCCGTTTCCTTTAAACTTATCAAAGGGCACTCCTTATGTCAATCTCAGGTTGGAATAATATTTGGGCAGGAATGGAAGGATAGGTTTTTAGAGGGTCAAAGGGAATTCCTGGGGAAAACCTGTAGCGTTGGGGCTTGTCCCCAACGGGCCATGTTTACAACGCGGAGCGACGAAGGATCTCATAGAGACCCTTCGCTCCGCTCAGGGTAAATGCGCCCAATATGTTAAAATTCAAAATTGGTCGCATTTAGTTACGTCCTCAACAATATCACGTTCATCATCCTTCCAGTCCGGCCTTTCTCCCTTCGGTGGGAAAAGAAGAGGTCTGCCCGGCAGGAGGTGCAGAGGCCAGTAGAGAATATATTCGATTCCTTCACTCCCGCCTCCAAGAGGAGGCGGAGATTCGCCTTGGCCAGATCCAGGTTCCAGCGGGCGTTTTCCTTC
This sequence comes from Candidatus Methylomirabilota bacterium, assembly GCA_016212365.1. Classification (GTDB taxonomy): domain Bacteria; phylum Methylomirabilota; class Methylomirabilia; order Methylomirabilales; family JACRGL01; genus JACRGL01. The sequence goes on from JACRGL010000116.1 coordinate 4,430, forward strand.
TCTTTCACCAGTTCCTGCCAATAGGGAAATGCCTTGGACAAGGGCTTGATCACTAAGGAATCTACCTCATAGCAACAGGGCCCGATCCCAGGCCCGATGGCGGCCATGCAATCCCCTGCCTTGGTGCCATAGCTCTCGGCCATCTTCTCTAGAGCCCGCTGTGTAATCCGCTTCACCGTGCTACGCCAGCCAGCATGGATGGCGCTAATGGCCTTCCTCACTGGATCTAGGATGAAAATAGGAGGGCAATCGGCGGTAGAGATCACCAGGGCCAACTCGCGCTGGTTAGTCACCATAGCGTCGTACTCGTAGCCCTCGTCCAAGAGAAGCCGAGGAAAGCCATCCTTATTGACCAGGACCTCGTCCACCACCAAGACTGAGGCCCCGTGGACCTGTTTCACCCGCACCACCTGGGAGCCCTCGATCCCCAAGGCGCTAAAGAAGCGGCGGCGATTCTCCTTAACGGCCTCCGGGTCATCCCCGACGCGGAGTCCCAGGTTAAGAGTGGCATAGGGATGCTTGCTGAGGCCACCCTCCCGGGTGGAGAAGGCATGGATAATGGGACCCGATTCTCGAAGGGCCGAAAGCTGTAGATTCCCGGGCTCCTGGCTCTTTATTAACTCCACAGGCCTACTCACCCCAGGCCTGCCTTTCGGTATTCCATGATCAACCTCTCTTTCTTAACCCCCACTTCCAAATGGTCCCATGGAAAGACCTCCTCTAGCCCTCTTGGACGGTAAACATAAAAGTCGGGGTTGAGGCTCCACTCACGATAGGCCAGAGACCAGTTACCCCCGTTTTCTAGGACCAAGAGGAGGAGGCCAGAAGCCCGCCGGTCAGCCCGAGCCAGGAGGGCTTGGAGGTAGGCCCACTTGGGGAGCTCATGGGTGACAGTGATATTGGCCACCCCCTTTAAGGCCTGCCTGATCCTCTTCAGTTTGGCCTCTAAGGATGAGGTTTCCTCAAAGGGGACCCACTGAAAAGCCGTCCAGGGCTTCGGGACAAAGGCATTAATACTCAAAGTTATCCTGCCTAGCCGCCGCTGGTTGCGGCAGCAACTCAGCATTTTGTGCTTTACCTTCTTCGATAGCTCGGCAATGGCAAGCACATCCTCATCCGTCTCGGTGGGCAGTCCTATCATGAAGTAGAGCTTTAAATTTGGGATACCGGATCTGGCGATGAGGTCCACGGCATGGAGAATCTCTCCATCGCTGATCTCCTTGCGAATGAGGTAGCGGAGGCGCTCGGTCCCTGACTCAGGGGCCAAGGTGATGGTCTTGTGGCCACTCTCCACTAGGGCCTTTAGGAGGGGCTCGGTAACGGTATCCGCCCGGAGGGAGGAGACGGAGATTTTGAGACCGCGCTCCCGCAGCGCAGTACAGAGTCCGTCGATCCAGGGGTAGTCCGAGACGCATGCGCCCACCAGGCCGATCTTTTTGGAGTCTTCCGATGCCCTATCCGCCGCCCGGAGGATGGCGGGGAGGCTCCGATGGCGAATGGGCCGATAGACCTCCCCTTCCAGGCAGAAGCGACAGCCCCGTCCGCATCCCCGGCCCACCTCTAGGAGGCACATGGCCCCGAATTCTGTGTTGGGAGTGCGGATATAGGAGATAGTATCATAGTTATTCACATCCTTTAGGCGGCGCTTCTTCACAGGAACCGGGGACTTGCCATAAGGGACCACTTCTTTAACCCGCCCATCTTCTCTATATCGAACCCTATAGAAGCGGGGAACATACACCCCTTCCAACTCCAAAAGCCTTTCCAGAAAAACCTCCCTCTGCTGGACAGGATCTCGGATCGTCTTATAAACGTCAATGACCTCCCCGCAGAGCTCCTCGCCTTCGCCCACGAAAAAGAAGTCCATGAAATCGGCCATAGGCTCGGGATTGGCAAAGGCGCAGATGCCCCCCATGGCCACCAGGGAATAGTCTCCGCCTCGGTCCCGGCTTAATAAGGGAAGCTCGGCCATTTTCAAAATCTTCAAGATATTGAGATAGTCGTTCTCGAAAGAGACAGAGAAGGCGACGAAGTCAAAGGAAAGGAGGGGCCGCTGAGACTCCAGAGAGAAAAGGTGGGTGTGGGTGCGTTGGTATTCCGGGAGGTCCTCTTCGTCGGGAAGGAATGCCCGCTCACAAACCACGTCGGGCCGTTGGTTAAGCTGATAATATATGGTCTGGAAGCCCAGGTTGGACATCCCCACGTAATAGGTATTGGGGTAAATCAGGGCGACGGTGATCTTTCCGCCCCAATCCTTAAAGATAACCCCTTTCTCCTGGGCCAGAAGGGAGCTGGTCTTTTCCTTGAGCTTCCAAGACATAAACGAATAACGGCCTTCAGTCGGCTTTCCTCCGTAGGAAGGTAGGGATGTCCAGTTCCTCGTCCTCCAGCTCCCTCAGAGTAAGCTGATGGCCTTCTGCTTTCAGGCCCTTCTTTCGCGAGAAGGCAGGGCGATCCAGGGC
>JACRGL010000117.1 GCA_016212365.1 Candidatus Methylomirabilota bacterium
CCATAAACCAATATTGTTATATGAACTGGCGGGTTATAGAAAAAGAGAGGAGATAATTCCTGAATAATAAATAAAAAAGTCCATTTACACCAGGGAGTCCTGTGCCGCGGTCCTGGAGGGGCGCCCGCTGAGCCAGGACGAGGTCGCACGCTGCCCAGTGGTTCAAATAGTCAAAGAGGCCGAGACCGTGAACCGTCAACCGTGAACCGAATCCGGAGGTTTCCATGTATCTTGCCTTAGCTGTTTTTCACCTCATCGTGGCCTTAGCCTTGATCCTTATCGTCCTTCTCCAGACAGGAAAGGGGTCGGATATTGGAGCCGCTTTTGGGGGGGGATCAAGCCAGACAGTCTTCGGCGGTCGGGGGGCGGCCACTTTTTTGAGCAAGCTCACCACGGCCGTGGCCATTCTCTTCATGCTTACATCCCTTACCCTGGCCATCTTGGCTGGCACCAAGGGCTCCTCCTCAGTGATATCCGAACAGAGGACGGGGAGGCAGGAGATGCCGGCTCCTTCCCCACCCCCTGAGGCGGGAAAGCCGCCAAGCCCATCCAAACCTCCCGGGACCAAGTAGGCCTATCTCAGACCCATTGAAGTAGGTGATCCTTGAAAAGAGGTTTCCCCACTGCCAAGCTACTCCTCTCCATCCTTTTAGGGGCATGGCTCCTCCTCGCCCTGGCCTGCGGCAGGAAAGAGGCAGGGGGTCAGGCAGGGGGGACCCCAGGGACCTGGCAGCCCTCCTATGGCGATTCCATCGTGGAGGCCTCCATCGGGGATATAAGTGGACTCATCCCCAACATTACTAGCGATTCTGCCTCTCACGAGGTGGGAAGCCTCATTTATAATGGCCTGGTGAAATACAATAAGGACTATAACCTGGTAAGCGATATCGCCGAATCCTGGGACATTTCCAAGGACGGCCTGGTAATCACCTTCCATTTAAGGAAAGGGGTGAAGTGGCACGACGGGGTGGAGTTCACCGCCGAGGACGCCCTCTTTACTTACAAGACTATGGTCGACCCAAAGACCCCTACTGCCTATTCCGAGGACTTCCGTCAGGTAAAGAAAATCGAGGTCCTGGACAGGTATACATTCCGGGTGAGCTACGCCGAGCCTTTTGCCCCTGCCCTGGCTAGCTGGGGGATCTGGATGCTCCCCAAGCACCTCCTTGAGGGCAGAGACCTCAAACAGAGCCCCCTCAGCAAGAATCCCATCGGGACCGGGCCCTACAAATTTAAAGAGTGGAAGACCGGGGAGAAGGTAGTCCTGGAGGCTAATCCCGATTACTTCGAAGGAAGGCCCTACATTGACCGGGTCATCTACCGCATTATCCCAGATCAGGCCACCATCTTTTTGGAACTCAAGGCGAAGGGCATTGACTATACGGGCCTCACCCCCATCCAGTATACAAAACAGACCGAGTATCCCGACTTCCGGCGGAGCTTCAGCAAGTACCGCTACCTGGCCAATGGCTATACCTATCTGGGCTTTAACCTTTTAGACCCAAGGTTCCAGGACAAGAGGGTGAGGCAGGCCATCGCCCACGCCATTAACAAACAGGAGCTTATCGAGGGGGTCCGTTTGGGATTGGGCCAGGAGGCCACGGGACCCTACAAACCCGGGACTTGGTATTACAATCCCGATGTAGAGCGTTATCCCTTCGACCCGGCAAAGGCCCGGGCCCTTTTAGGTGAGGCGGGCTGGCGCGATACCAATGGCGATGGGATATTGGACAGGAATAGAGAACCCTTCAAGTTCACTATCCTCACCAACCAGGGCAATGAGGATAGAAAGAAGACGGCGGAGATTATCCAGAGACGCCTCCGGGAGGTGGGCATCCTGGTGGATATCCGCATCATTGAATGGGCAGCCTTCATTAATGAATTTATCAAGAAGAGGAAGTTCGAGGCCATCATCCTGGGGTGGGGCTTGAGCCCTGATCCCGACCAATATGACATCTGGCATTCCAGCAAGACCGGGCCCGATGAGCTCAATCACATTTCTTATAAAAATCCTGAGGTGGACCGCCTCTTGGATTTAGGCCGGCACACCTTCGATCAAGAGAAGCGGAAGGCTTACTATTATAAGCTCCAGGAAATCCTGGCCGAGGAGCAGCCTATTGTCTTCCTATTCGTACCCGATGCCCTGCCAGTCGTGGCCTCCCGCTTCAAGGGGATTGAGCCTGCTCCCGCAGGGATCGCCTATAATTTTGTTAAATGGTACGTCCCCAAAGAGCTCCAGAGATACACTAAATAAAAGGGATGTCCCCTTGTGCTTAACTACCTGGCCAAACGCCTAGCCCTCTCCATTCCCCTCCTCTTAGGTATAACTATTATTTCCTTTGTCGTTATCCATCTGGCCCCCGGGGAGCCAGTCGAACTGGGCACCGAGCTGGGCCCCAAATCCGGTGCCGCTGCCAAGCAAGCCTTGAGACAGCTCTATGGGCTGGATAAGCCCTTACATGTTCAATACCTGACCTGGCTCTCCAGGATGGTGCGCCTCGATTTCGGTCGTTCCTTCAGCCCTGATGGCCGTTTGGTGATTGATAAGATCGCCGAGCGGCTCCCTATCACCATCCTTTTAAACGTCCTGGAGCTAGGCCTGATCCTGGCCGTGGCGGTGCCAATTGGTATCCTCTCCGCCACCAGGCAGTACTCCCTCTTTGACAAGGCCACTACCGTGATAGTCTTTGTGGGCTTCGCCACCCCTGACTTCTGGCTGGCCCTCCTCTTGATGATCCTCTTCGGTGTGCACCTGGGATGGCTCCCCATCTCCGGCCTCCGCTCCCTGAATTATGAATATCTGCCCTTGTGGGCCCAACAATGGGACCTGATCCGACATCTGATTCTCCCCGTCCTGGTGGCAGCATTTGGGGGGCTGGCTGGCTATTCCCGTTATATGCGGCAGAGCATGCTAGAAGTTATCCGCCAGGATTACATCCGCACTGCTCGGGCCAAGGGCCTCCCCGAGGAGAAGGTCCTCTATAAGCACGCCTTGCGCAATGCCCTGCTCCCTGTAGTTACCATCCTGGGCCTCTCGGTGCCCGGGCTCATTGGGGGCAGTGTCATCTTCGAGACTATCTTCGCCATCCCGGGGATGGGGCAGCTCTTTGTCCAGAGTGCCTTTGCCCGGGACTACCCGGTGATCATGGGTATCCTGGTCATCGGGGCCGTCCTGACCCTGCTCGGGAATCTTCTGGCGGACGTCTCCTATTCCCTGGTGGATCCGCGCATCCGGGTAGGAAGGGAGGGGTAAGGAGGGTTTGGGGAAGTGGTAGTGGACAAGCTGAAAAGGGCCTGGATCAGCCCTTTCTGGCGTCAGTTCAAGCGAAATAGGTTGGCCCTTTTGGGTGGGGCCATTGTAATCCTCCTTTTTTTGGCGGCAGCCCTGGCGCCCCTCCTTGCGCCTTATGACCCGGCTGAGTTCGACGTTAAAAAGATTCTGGAGGCCCCTAGCCCGGCCCATCCCTTGGGGACTGATCAATTAGGGCGGGACGTCCTCTCCCGGGTGCTCTGGGGCTCGCGGATCTCCCTCTTAGTGGGCTTTGTGGCGGTAGGTATCGCCACCGCCATCGGGGTGCTTCTGGGCTCCCTGGCCGGTTACTATGGGGGCTGGGTGGATGCCCTCATCATGCGCTTCGTGGACGTCATGCTCACCTTTCCGCGGTTCTTCCTGCTCCTGGCAGTTATCGCCTTCTTGAAACCCAGCATTTTCACCATAATGGGGGTCATAGGGGTTACCGGCTGGATGGGTGTAGCGAGACTGGTGCGGGCGGAATTCTTTAGCCTGAAGGAGAGGGAATTCGTTCAGAGTGCCCGAGCCCTGGGGGCCCGGGATCATCGAATCATAGGCCGCCACGTGCTCCCCAATGCCCTGGCCCCGGTGCTGGTCTCGGCGACTTTTGGAGTGGCAGGGGCGATATTGACCGAATCGGCCTTGAGCTTCCTGGGCCTCGGGGTCCAGCCCCCCACCCCTAGCTGGGGAAATATCCTCACTGATGGGAAGGCCAACATCGAGATCGCCTGGTGGCTCTCCCTCTACCCAGGCCTTGCCATCCTCGTCACCGTCCTGGGCTATAACCTCTTGGGGGAAGGAATCAGGGACGCCCTGGATCCGAGGCTGCGCCAGTAGTTGACTGTTCACAGTTATTAATAATGTTTTATCTGTGAACCTTAAACTGTGAACGGTGAACCTGGTTCTGTGAACCGTGAACTATGAACCTCCCTTTCTTTCTGGCTTGTTGACGATGTATATCCCCGCAGCCACCAGGATCAGGCCTAAGGCGAGGTTAGGGGTGAGGCGTTCTCCAAGGATCAGGTGGCTCAAGAGTACCCCGAAGATAGGGGTGATAAACGTAAAGGCGGAGAGGTTGCCTACCTGGTGGCACTTTACCAGGGTGGTCCAGGCAACAAAGCTCCCGCCAGCTACGATGACCGCCTGATAAAAGAAGGCCACGAATATCCTCCAGGAAAAGGACTCCATCAGAGTCGGTTCGAAGAGGAGGCTCAAAAGGAAGAAGAGGGGGAAGGAGACCACCATTTGATAGAAAACCAGCACGAAGGGATCGAGCCTGTCCACCAGCCGCTTGACGTAGATGGTCTGCATCCCCCAGAGGAAGGCCGACAAAACTACTAGTCCATCGCCTACAAGGGAGGGGAATGGAGAGGAGGAGAATCGCTCGGCGAAGGCCACCAAAAGCCCCAGCATGGAGAGGAGGACGCCAAATAGCTTCCCTCCCCGGAGGGACTCCCCCGGAATAAAGAAGTGGGCCAGGAGGACTACAAAGATCGGTTGGGTATAAAGGAAGACCGAGGAGCGGGCAGCGGTAGTAAGATTTATCCCCAGGTTCATGAGGCCTAGCTGGGCGGTGAAGATGAGCCCCAGAATTAATAAGGCAAGACTCCCCGCCCGGGTGAGGTGGAGGTTCACCCTCTTCCACCGGGCCCATAGGTAAACGCAGAGGCTGGCCACCGAGAAGCGGATACCAGCGGCGGAGAGAGGGGGGACTCCCTCCAGGCCTACCTTGATGGCCACCATGTTGCCACCCCAGAGTAGACAGAGGAAGAGGACGAAGATAGCCGTCCTCGACTGGAGATAACCCTCCCCCATCTAGGCCCCTTCCCTCCTAAAATAAATCCCCCGGGGCCGCCGGGGGATTTTCCCATTCAGCAAATGGCGATTTAGGCCCTGGTAAGGCTTAAAGTCCCAACTCCTTGGCAACCCCTTGCATGGCCTCCAGGGAGAGCCTGACGAATTCCTCCAGGGATAGGCCGAAGTCCTCGCAGGTCTTGATCTCTTCCCGGCTTACCCCCCTGGCGAAGGCCTTCTCCTTGAAGCGGTTCAGGACGAATTGAGCATCAATGGAGCCCAGCTTGCGGTCGGGATGGATTAATGCGGCGGCCACAATGAGACCCGTCAGGGGCTCTACTGCAAAGAGGACCTGATCGAGGAAGCTCTGCCGTTCTGTATGAAAGGCGTGGGCCTTAATCGCCTGGATCCCGCGAGGATCAAATCCCCTCTTCTCTAATATCTCTGCGCCAATTAAGCCGTGGCGGGTCAAGTCCTCCCCTGTCTCCTCATAGTCCAGATCGTGGAGGAGGCCGGTCAGGGCCCAGAGTTCTTCTTCTTCCCCGAAGTGGCGAGCTAAGCCCCGCATGACTGCCTCTGTGGCCAGCATGTGCTTACGGAGGTTTTTATTTTTTATGTGGGTCTCCACGAGCCTTAAGGCCGCATCTCGGTCCAAAGGATCACCCCCTTTAAACAGCCATTAGCTATTAGCCATTAGCTGATCCGAGGAAGTAAAAACAATGCCTGCTGCCTTCATCTCAGCGATGGCCTTTTCAATATCTCCGGCTTTTAACCCTACCCCCCTTATGGCGTCTTCCAGGACAACCACCTGGAGTCCCTCCTTCAGGGCATCCAAAGCGGTGGCCTTCACACAGTACTCGGTGGCCAGGCCCGACACAAAGACCCTTTTGATTCCCTTTTGGCGGAGGAGGACCGCCAGATTCGTTCCTTCAAAGCCGGAGTAGGCCTCCTTCTCAGGATCTGTGCCTTTGGAGACAATAAGCGATACTCGGCCTAAGTCCAGACCTGGATGGAACTCCACCCCCTTGGTTCCGGCCACGCAGTGGGTCGGCCAGGGGCCTCCGTTTTCTTGGAAGGAACAATGGTTTTTGGGATGCCAGTCCCGGGTGGCGATGGCCAGGCAAGAAGCCCTCTTTAGGAGGGCGTTAATAGGGGGTATTACCTTGTCCCCGTCGGGCACCGCCAGGGCCCCTCCGGGACAGAAGTCGTTCTGGACGTCCACAATGACCAGGGCATCCTTGGAGGAATCTATCCGCAATTTCTCCTTATTCCGCAAGCCCCTCACCTCTCATCCCAAAAGGCCGGGGGAAGGGTAGCGATTCAAACGCTGACCCCCAGATACCTGAGCTTTACCTCTTCATCCTCAGCCAATTCTTGGGGCTTCCCTTCATACACAATCATCCCCTTTTCCATGATATAAATCTTATCGCTGACCTCTAGAGCCGTCCCCAGGTTTTGCTCCACAAGGAGGAGGCTTACCCCATTACCCTTAATAGATTTTATGATGTCCTTCATAAGGCGGACCAAAAGGGGCATTAGCCCCTCGGTGGGTTCATCCATAAGGACAAGCCTGGGGTTGGTAATCAGGGCCCTGGCAATGGCCAGCATCTGTTGCTCCCCCCCACTCAGGCTCCCGCCCATCTGGTCCAACCTCTCCTCAAGACGTGGGAAGTAATTGAAGGTGCCCTTTAAGGAATCCCCCTCCAATTTACCCCTTATTAAACCGATCTTCAGGTTCTCCAATACTGTCAGCTCTGGAAAGATGTGCTTGCCCTGGGGTATGTAGCCGATCCCCAATCGCGGTACCTTATAAGCGGGCAAACGGGTTATTTCCCTCCCATTAAATACGATGCTCCCTGACCGAGGGGGCACGAGTCCCATAATGCTTTTCAGTGTGGTGGTCTTCCCGACCCCATTGCGTCCAAGGAGGGCTACGACCTCCCCTTCGCCCACTTCTAAGGAGACGCCATGTAGGATGTGGCTTTTACCGTAATAGGTGTGAATGGCGTCGACCTTCAGAATCATTTGATCGGCCTCCCAGGTAAACTTCCTGGACCCTTTCATCCCTCTTGATTTCTTCGGGGGGTCCCTCAGCAATTATCCGCCCAAAATCAAAGACGGAGATAGTATCGGCCAACTCCATCACGACACTCATGTCGTGTTCGACAATGATAATGCTCAACTTGCAGGATAGTTCCTTGACCCTCTCCATTGTCTCCCTTGTCTCCTTGACGCTCATCCCGGCTGTGGGCTCATCCAAAAGTAAAAGGTGGGGGTCTGTGCCCAAGGCGATGCCGATCTCCAAGAGCCTCTGGTCCCCGTGGGACAGGTTAGATGCTATCTCCCCTGATTTATCATGGAGCCCTACGATCTCCAATATCCCTTCCACCCTCTTTCGGATATCCATGAGGCGGGAGGAGTGGACCAGCGGGTTGAGGAACCCCTTCTTGGTCTGAGCAGCAGCCCAGATGTTCTCGTAGACTGTGATGTTTGGAAAGATGCTGGTGATTTGGAAGGTTCTGGCAATCCCTCTACGGGAGATTTGGTCCGCCGGGAGGTGGGTTATTTCCTCGCCCTTGAAAAAGACCCTCCCTTCGCTGGGTGAAAGGCAACCGCTAATGAGGTTGAAGAAGGTGGTCTTACCAGCGCCATTGGGGCCGATTATCGCCCTCAACTCCCCCTCCCTCATGCTGAAATTGACACGGTCCACGGCGATCAGGCCCCCAAATCTCTTGGTCAGACCCTCTGTTTCAAGAACACTCCTATCTGTGGTAAGGGGTTTCATCTCTCTTTTCTGCCGAACCTTTCCCTCAGGAGCCCCACTATCCCTTGGGGGGCAGTGATTACCACTCCGATCACCAGGATGCCAACGATTATCGGATAGTTCTTGAACCAGGAACTCACGTAATCCTCAAAGACGATTAATAGGCCGCTACCTATCATCGGGCCTATAAGCGTCCCTGCGCCTCCTACCAATGTCCATACCACTGCATCCCCTGAGACGGTCCAGTGGAGGAAGTCTACGTTGGCGTATCTGGATGTAGCAGCGTATAAGGCCCCGCTCAGGCCTGAGATGGCCCCTGAGATAATGTAGGATATCAATTTAAAGCGCTCAACCTTGTATCCTATTACCCTGGCCCGGTCCTCGTTTTCCCTGATGGCCTGGAAGGCCTTTCCCAAGGGTGAAGCGACGATCCTTCTCGTGATTAAATAGCAGGCAAGGACGAGGGCAAGGACAAAGTAGTAATTCGTCAAGGGGTCTACAAGGGAGAGCTTCCAATTTCCTAAGGGGATGGAAGGGGCAGTCAAGGTCAATCCGTTGTCTCCACCCGTCAGCCATCTCCAATCTAAGGCAATGAAGAAAAAGATCAGCGAGAATATTATGGTTATTATTACGAAGTAGGCCCCGCTGACCTTGACGGCAAAGTAACCTATGGGCCAGGCGAAGGCGATAGAGGCTATCACAGCGAAGAGCAAGGCTACCCATAGGTTCAAATCCCAGCGAAGAATGGGAATGGCCATGCCATAAGCCCCCACCCCGAAGAAGAGGGCCTGCCCGAAGGAGAGCATTCCAGTATAGCCGTATATGATGTCAAAGGCCAAGGCGAAGAGTCCCCATATGAGGATCTCTGTTAAAAGGCGCTTATGGTAAGACCTCAAAAATGGCGGGGCCAGCACCAGGACGGCTACTAGTACTGCAAAGCCGATTTGGAAGAGCCTTTCCCCTTTCCAGAGTTTCATTCTATCTTCAGGCTTTCCTGCCAAAGAGGCCATGAGGGCGGAGGAGGAGTACGATTATCATGAATACCAGAGAGAATATCCTCGCATTAGTGGGATTGATGAAGACGGAGGCGATCCCCTCCAGCTCCCCGATCAGGATGGCAGCTACGACTGAGCCCAATAGGCTCCCGAGTCCCCCTATGATTACCACCATGAAGGCGATGATGAGGATATCCAGACCCATCTTGAATTCCACAGTGACGATTGGGGCTGCTAGCACACCACCCAGGGCCGCCAGGAAGGCTCCTAATCCGAAGGTCAACATGTATACCCCATTGAGGGGTACACCCATGGCCAGGGCCATTTCCCTATCCTGCCTCACAGCCCTCATCCAGAGGCCGAACTTGGTCTTGTAGAGAAAAGCCCACAACCCTACCATAGTTGCTGCGGAAAAGGCAGCGACGATTAAACGGTATCCCGGGTAGCCGAAGCCCATAATGGAAAAACCAAACTGGATAGGCTCTCTCATCCTCTGGGGGGCCCCTCCAAAGGTGGCCAGGACTGATTGATGAAAGATGAGCATCAACCCAAAGGTAGCAATGATGGTCATTGCTGGCTTACCCTCAATGGGCCTCAAAACAGCCCTCTCTATTCCGAGCCCAATAATGCCAACCATTAACGGGGCAAAGGCCAAGGCCAGCCAGAAATTGCCAAAGAGTCTTTCCATATACCAGCCCAGGACGGCACCCAGCATATAGAGGGCCCCATGGGAAACATTTATTACTTCAATGAGGCCAAAGACCAGGGTAAGGCCAAGGGCGATCAAGGCTATGATCAACCCCCAGACAAACCCATTTACGGCTTGGAATATAATTTGAGATAGTAGATCCATAACAAAATACCTTTGGGGCAGGGCTCCATAGCCACCCACAGAACCCTGCCCCATTTGAACCCATCAGACGGCTTCCTTTCTGTAATCCACCGGAGCCGGGTACATGGTCCTCTCTTTGGCGATGCGGAACTTTGTCTTGTATTTCCCGCCCTCGATGCGGGACATCCAGTGCTGGTGGAAGCCCTGATGGTCCTCCGCCCTTACGAGGAGGTCCCCCTGGGGAAAGCCAGGGCCTTCTTTAAAGGTCCTGCCCTCTATCCATTCGATGAGGGCGGGGTTGTCCTTCTTGGACTTCCATCCGGTATTCTCCACTGCCTCCTTTATCAGGTAGACGGCCTCATAGGAGGACCAGTAGTGGGAACCGGTGACGACCCTTGTCCCCCCTACTTCTTTGCCATTGGCGTCTATACCGGCATACTCGCGGAGCTTCCGGTGATAAGGGGTATCGTATTCCGAGAGATAACGGGGCAGGTATTCCAGAGTCCAGTCCCCTTCCACCGCATCCCCCAAGGTCCCAAGGTCAACCCCGTCGTGGTTACATATGACCCCGAACTTCTTTCCCTTGTAGCCTATCTCCCGGAGCTGGCGGATGAACCCTATGGTATCGGCCCCCAAGGTGGCATAGTAAATGGCCTTGGTATCCGGTGGAATCTTGGCCAGATAGGGCATGAAATCCTTTGTCCCTACCGGCATATTGAGCTGGGCCAGGACCTTTCCCCCGTTCTCCTCTACCATCCTCTTCCACCAGTCGCGATGGGACCAGCCCCATGCGTAATCAGTTGTACAGGTCGTCCACTCCTTGCTCACGTTCTCCATGGCCCATTTGCCCGCCGCCTGGATCTGCTCCCGAACGTGGCAGATAATGCGAAAGAGGTAGCGATTTCCCTTTTCAGCGGTGATCTCGGTAGCCATGCCAAAGGGGAAATACACGGTTTTTAGCTCTTTGACTCTAGGGGCGCTGGATATGCAAACCCCGGAATGGACCGACCCTATTATAAAGTCGGCACCTTCCGCCTCGATCAACTTCGTTAGCTTCCTAACGCCCGTAGGGGGATCTGAAGCGGTGTCCTCGACCGCATACTTCACGGGCCTTCCGGCAATCCCCCCTTCCTTGTTTATCTTATCAACCGCTGCCTTGGCCACCTTGTCATAGAAGTATCCATAAGTGGCGAGGAACCCCGTCAGGTCTGCCTGGTGGCCAATGACGATGGGTTCCTTACTCTGGGCCCATACATACGGGAAGTCCAAAGCGCCTGCCGCCGTTAGTGCCGCCCCCGTTCCCACCATCTTTATGAACCGACGCCGAGATATCCCTTCCCTCATATCTACCCTCCTATTCTAAAAGGTTTTAAGCCATAGACCCAAAGGTTGTTACCCTTTGGTTACCAATTGTAATTGCGCATTTAAATACCATTAAATTCTACCTATTTCAATCAAAAAATCCGGGCCTCGGGATTCCTTGCCCCCTAAGCGGGCGAGGAAGTTATAATAGTCCTCCAGGGTGTCGATGTCCGTTACGACCCCCTCTTCATCGGTCTCGATCTCGAAGACCTGGTCCGGGTGGGCCCTTACCACAGCCCTAGCGCCCTGGTCTGGGGGAGCAGAAAGGATCTCGGGGAGGAGGTAGCGGGAAAAGACCACGGGGTGCCCCCTCCTTCCTTTATAGGTGGGGATGATTATC
>JACRGL010000013.1 GCA_016212365.1 Candidatus Methylomirabilota bacterium
GGTCCTTTCTGGCAGACTCAAGCTTCCTGGATAGGCCTCCCCTTCCTCCTCGGGCAGACCTGCATCTTGCTCAACAGAGAGTGGCAATGGCTCCATGGCAACTGCTTCTACTTCCCCCGCCTCCTTGAGTTGGAGACCCCTCCCCTCTATCACGGCATCGGCCATCCGCGAGGTCATTAATCGGATGGCCCTGATAGCGTCGTCGTTTCCTGGGATAGGGTAGTCAATCTCATCGGGATCACAATTGGTGTCTACCACCGCTACCACAGGGATGCCCAGCTTCCTGGCCTCGCGGACGGCAATCTTCTCCTTTCTTGGGTCAATGACAAATACGGCCCCAGGAAGAGTCCCCATCTCTTTGATCCCGGCCAGGGAATTTTCCAATTTGGCCATCTCCCGCTCCAGCTTGAGGACCTCCTTTTTGGGAAGGCGCTCGAAAGTCCCATCCGTCTTCATGGCTTCTACCTGCTTCAAACGCTGGATGCTCTTCCGAATGGTCTGAAAATTGGTTAAGGTTCCCCCCATCCAGCGCCGATTGACATAGAACATCTGGCACCGCTGGGCCTCCTCCGATATGGTCTCCAAGGCCTGCTTCTTGGTGCCCACGAAAAGGACGGGCTTGCCGTCTGCCGCCACCCCCCTTAGAAACTCATGGGCTTTCTGAAACTTATCAAGGGTCTTCTGGAGGTCTATAATGTATATCCCATTTCGCTCCCCGAAAAGGTACTTCTTCATCTTAGGGTTCCAACGCTTGGTCTGATGTCCGAAATGGACTCCTGCCTCCAAAAGGTCCTTCATGGTAATTATGGCCACCTCATACCTCCCCGTTTCTGGGATTACCCAAAACCCAAGTCCTACGGCAATTTATAGCACAAGGGGACAAGATTCGCAAGAGAAAAATGGCCTTCTAGCTTCGATAAGAGGCATTGATCTTGACGTAATCATAATTCAGATCTGTGGTCAACACCTGTGCCGAAGCCCTCCCCTGGCCCAGGTGGATCTCGAGCCTAAACACCCGGCCTCTCATTACCCGAGCGGCCTCCAGCTCTTGCTCCCTCCCCAATCCCACTCCCCGTTCTACTATCTTGACCTCGTCGAAGTAAATGTCTATAGCCTCTGGCCGCAATTCCACCCCGGAAGCACCGATGGCAGCCATCACCCGGCCCCAGTTCGGATCTTCCCCAAAAAAGGCCGTCTTAACTAACAGAGAATTGGCCACAGAGAAGGCAACCTGCCTGGCCTCTTCCGGGGTTCTGGCCCCCTCCACTCTCACCTCCACCAATTTGGTGGCCCCCTCGCCATCGCTAACAATGGCCCTGGCCAAGGTCATGGTAACATGATTTAGGGCCATCTGGAACCTCTCCATGTCCTCCCCTGACTTTAAAGGGGCGGTGCCAGAGACCCCATTGGCGAAGAGGATTACGGTGTCGTTGGTACTGGTATCTCCGTCCACGGTGATCAGGTTGAAGGAGTGGTCTACCGAGTGCCGCAATGCCTCTTGAAGAGGGTTCTTTTCCACAGAGGCGTCAGTGGCCAGGAAGGCCAACATGGTTGCCATCCGAGGCCGAATCATCCCCGCCCCCTTGGCCATCCCCCCTACGGTTACTCGCTTCCCTCCATGCTCATAGGCCACTGCCGCTTCCTTGGGGAAGGCATCTGTGGTCATAATGGCCCGAGCAGCGTCAGGTCCCCCATCCGGTCTTAAAAGGGAGGCCGCATGCCGGATACCCCAGGCTACTTTCTCCATATCAAGGGGCTGACCGATCACTCCTGTGGAGGCCACATAGACCTCATCCTCTGGGATCCTTAGGGCCTCGGCAGTGATCCGGGCCATAGCCCGAGCATCCTCCTCCCCTTGCCTTCCCGTGCAGGCATTGGCATTGCCACTATTGGCCACCAAAGCAGAAAGCCTTCCCATGTGGAGCTTCCTTTTGCAGAGCAGAACCGGGGCAGCCTTGACGTGATTGGTGGTGAATACCCCGGCAGTAGCGGCTGGAGGCGTAGAGGCAATCAGGGCCAGGTCAAGGCCGGCCTTTTTAATACCACAGGCCACTCCCGCGGCCTGCACACCTTTTACTGCTGTGATTCCACCCAGGATTTTGATAAAGGGTTCACACTTCATAGTTTCCAGTTCACGAAATGCGCCTTTTGCCCTTAGCAAAAGGCTAAAAGCTACTGGCGGCGGTTTGCATCACGGAAAGAACCCCGGTGCCATCAGTCCCATCCGCTCCTCGAAGCCATACATCACGTTCATGCACTGAACTGCGCCCCCTGCCGCCCCTTTCCCTAGATTGTCCAAGGCGGTAACTACCAACACGCGCCCCGTCCGGGCATCTACCTTGAGCCCAATGTCGCAGAAGTTAGAACCTGCAACCTGCTTGGTCTCGGGAAACTTCTCTGGGGGCAGGACCCGGATGAAGGGTTCTCCATTGTAGAAACGTCCATAAAGGCCAAGGAGGTCTTGGGTATCGTAAGGGCTAACGAGATTGGCGTATATCGTACTCAGAATCCCTCGGGTGAGAGGGGCCAAATGGGGAGTAAAGGAGACCCTAACCTCGGCCCCGACGAGGAGGGAAAGCTCCTGTTCCATCTCCGGGGTATGGCGATGACCAGCAATCCCATAGGCCTTTACGCTTTCATTACACTCTGCGAAATGGAGCCCAAGGTCCGGTTTCCTCCCGGCCCCCGAGGCCCCCGAAATGGCGTTAATAATGATGGAGCCCAAGTCAATGACCCCCTCTTTTACCAGGGGAGCCAAGCCTAAAATGGCTCCTGTAGGGTAGCACCCCGGGACGGCCACCAGACGGGCGGATCGGAGCTGGCGGCGATAGAGCTCCGGCAGGCCATATACAGCCTCCCTTAGGAGCTCGGGGCATGCATGGGGGACCTGATACCACTTTTCATATATGGCCTGGCTCCGGAAGCGGAAATCAGCACTCAGGTCGACGACCCCCTTGCCCAGGCGGAGGAGGACTGGGGCAACGCCCATGGATGCCCTGTGGGGAAGGGCCAGGAAGGCCAGCTCTGCTTCTGCCACTTCCTCCGGATCATGTCGCCGGCACTCTAGATCACAGAGCCCCCGGAGGCTGGGGAAGACCTCGGCGATGGGGAGGCCCTCATAGCTCTCCGAGGTGAGGGCGACTACCTCCACACCCGGGTGTCCCAGCAGGAAGCGGAGGAGTTCGCTCCCGGTATAGCCGGAGGCACCAATCACGCCGACCTTAAGCTTAGCCCCCTTCATAGGCATAAAAAAAGGAAGGCCACCTCGGTGACCCTCCTCAAAGAAGAATCCAGCCGCTTAGCGCTTGGAGAACTGGAAGCGGGCTCGTGCCCCTCTCTGGCCGTACTTCTTACGTTCCTTAACCCGCGGGTCCCGGGTTATAAAGCCTGCCTTCCGGAGCAGAGCCCTTAGGCCAGCATCCGCAGCCAAGAGGGCCCTGGAAATGCCCAGGCGGATGGCCCCAGCCTGTCCAGAGCTCCCTCCGCCGCTCACGTTGGCAACCACATCGTACTTCCCTTCAACCCCTGCCAGCTTCAGAGGCTGAGAGATAATCATCTTTAAGGTGGCTCGCCCGAAATACTCATCCAGGGGCCTCTTATTGATCACCATCTTTCCACTACCGGGCACGAGCCACACCCTGGCCACAGAGCTCTTCCTCCGTCCCGTTCCATAAAATTTAGCGATCTCTCCCGTCATTGCACCTCCTAGAAAATTTATAGCCTTAAAGCCTCAGGCCTCTGGGCCTGATGGGGGTGTTCGGATCCCGCATATACCTGAAGCTTCTTGAATATGGCATCCCCCAACTTATTCTTGGGAAGCATCCCCCTCACCGCCTTCTCCACCAGCCGCTCCGGATGCTCCCGGAGGAGCTTCTCGGCAGTTGTGGACTTCAGGCCTCCAGGGTAACCGGAGTGGCAGTAATAGACCTTCTGCCGAAGCTTCTTGCCCGTCAGGAACACTTTAGCGGCGTTAATCACCACCACGTGATCCCCCAGATCCAAATGGGGGGAAAACTCCCTCTTGCCCTTCCCTCGAAGGATCTGGGCCACTTGGCTGGCCAGCCGGCCCAGGGTTCGGCCCTGGGCATCTACCAGATACCACTTCCTTTGAATCCCTTCTGCTTTTGGAGTATAGGTTTTCATCAATGCTTATGCCACCAGAACCGAAATGGACTAAATCAACGCCTCTTATCCACAGACGGGCTATTTAGCCTAAAAAGGGGCACTTGTCAAGAAAAAAAGTTGTGGCATAATAAGCTGATGGCACCCAGAGCTGAGACTCCGAGCAGGTCCTATGCGTATTATGCCCTCGGCGTCCTATTTTTAATCAACCTCCTCAATTATATAGACCGCCAGGTTCTTTACGCCGTCTTCCCCCAGGTCAAGGGAGACCTCCATTTATCGGATACCCAGCTAGGGACCCTGGCCTCGGCCTTTATGATTGTATACCTATCAACGGCCCCTATCGCCGGCCTCTTAGGCGACAGGTTGCCGAGGAAGGCCTTCATCTCGCTAGGAGTCGGCCTCTGGAGCCTAGCCACCGTATTCTCCGGCCTGGCCAGGACTTTCGCGGAGCTCCTGATGGGCAGGTCATTGGTTGGCGTGGGAGAGGCGAGCTACGGCACGGTCTCCCCTACCCTGATCGCCGATTACTTCCCCAGGGAGAGGAGGGGGATGGCCCTTTCCTTCTTCTACATGGCCATCCCGGTCGGGAGCGCCATAGGATACGTCCTGGGAGGAATCCTTGCCGCCGATTTCGGGTGGAGGGCCGCCTTTTTTATGGTAGGAGCGCCCGGGCTCATTATGGGCCTCGTGGCCTGGCTCCTCATGGAGCCCCGTCGGGGGGCAATGGATGAGGCTTCGTCTCGGACCTTCGAAGGTGTTGAGGAGGTAAGGCCGACTTTCCCTATGTATCTCTCCCTTCTCCGGACGAGGTCCTACCTTTTCGACGTCCTCGCCATGGCGGCAATGACCTTTGCCTTAGGTGGCCTGGCCGCCTGGCTTCCCAGCTACCTGGTCCGGGTGAGGGGGATGGGCATTGCCCAGGCCAACGTCATCTTCGGGGGTATAACCTTGGTAACAGGCGTGGCGGGGACCCTGATTGGGGGCTGGCTGGGGGATTTCCTCCTGAGATATACAAGGAAGTCCTATTTCCTGGTCTCTGGCTGCGGGCTCCTCCTCAGTGTCCCCTTCGCCGTCCTCGTCTTCCTCTCCCCCAGCCTCCAGGTTTCCTTTGCCGCCATGTTCCTGGGGGAATTCTTGATCTTTCTGAATACGGGGCCCCTTAATGCCATTATCGTCAACGTCAGCCATCCGGCGGTGAGGGCTGGCGCCTTTGCCCTGAACATCTTTGTTATCCACATTTTAGGCGATGCCATTTCTCCCACCATCCTGGGCTACCTCTCAGATCTCTATGGCCTTAAAACCGCGCTGCTGATGACACCGCTGGCTCTGGCCTTGGGGGGGATTCTCTGCCTGGTAGGGATGCGAAGCTTAGAGGCAGATATGGAGAAGGCTAAGAAGGCGCCTACCAATTCAGAGGTTCCTATCGTAGATGATCCGCAACCCGGTCAGGGTAAGTAGGGGGTCCAGGTGGTCCACGGTCCGGGACTCGGCCAGAATAAGGTGGGCCAGGCCCCCTGTGGCCACTACCACCGCCTCATCCCCGAGTTCCGCCTTCATCCGCTCCACGATCCCGTCCACCAGGCTGAGATAACCATAAAAGATCCCCGCCTGCATACTCCCCACCGTGTTCTTGCCAATCACGGCTTTAGGTTTGACAATGTCTATGCGGGGAAGCTTGGCAGCCCTCTGAAAGAGGGCCTCAGCGGAAATCCCTATGCCGGGGGCGATGGCCCCACCGACATACTCCCCCCGGGCTGAGATCACATCAAAGGTAGTGGCCGTGCCAAAGTCCACCACAATGGCCGGCCCTCCGTATTTCTCGAAGGCGGCTACGGCATTGACGATGCGGTCGGCCCCAACCTCTTTGGGATTATCATAGAGAATGGGCATTCCTGTCCTGATCCCTGGCTCCACCAGGAGGGGGGCCACGTGAAAGCATTGGCGGATCATCTCCTCCAGGGTGGCGGTCAGCGGAGGCACCACCGAGGAGAGGATGGCAGCACTTATCTGGCCAGGGCTCAGGTCCGCTTGGCGAAAGAGGTTCATTACGAGCACTGCATACTCATCCACTGTGCCTTCGCGCCGGGTGGAGAGCCGCCAGTGGACGAGGAGGTCCTTCCCCTGGAAGACCCCCAGGACGATATTGGTGTTTCCCACGTCAAAGGCGAGAAGCATTCTTCAGTCCTAGTGCCGCACCAACTATTTCTCGCTAACAATCCGCTTTGGTGCGGCACTTCCGTTAGGGGGGCAGGCCCCCCTTCGGCGCTCGGCTTTCGCCTCGCTGAGCACCCCCAGGCGTAGGGGAACCTCGGGGAGGAACACTCCTACAACCCCTCAGTGCCCCTAGCGGGGCTTGGTGTGTTTAGGGGGAGTTAGTTGGAGGGGCACTAGTCCTTCCTGAGGGTCACCTCTCCTGCGAGGACCCGCACCAACGAACCATCCGGGAGCCTTAAGAGGAGAGCCCCCTCTGGGTCAATACCAGTGGCCAGCCCCTCCAAAAGCCCCTCCTCCGAGCGCACCCTCACCTCCTGGCTCAGGTTTATGCAAAGGTCCTCGAAACGTTGGAGGATAGGGGTGCTCCCCTCGCGAAGGAAGCGGAGGTACCAGGCCTCCATTTTCTCAAAAAGGCACTGGGCCAGCACGGTACGTTGGATTTCGTGGCCCAGCCCTATCTTGAGAGAAGAGGCGGACTCGCGGAGTTCGAGGGGAAAGTCCTCTAGCCCCTGATTGACGTTTATCCCGATCCCAACCACCACGTACCTCACGACTTCGGCCTCGGCATCTAGCTCGGCCAGGATGCCTGCCGCCTTTCTGCCCCGGATAAGGACGTCATTAGGCCACTTGAGGGAAGCCGCAAGGCCGGTGGCCTCTTGGATAGCCTCGGCCACGGCCACCCCTGCTATCAGGGTAATGACAGGGACTCGGTCGGAAGGGATAGGGGGTCGTAAGACAATGGAGATATAGATGCCCAGCCCAGCAGGAGAGGCCCAAGTCCTTCCGAATCTCCCCTTTCCTCTGGTCTGAGCCTCTGCAACAACCACTGTTCCCTCCGGAGCCCCTTCCGCAGCGAGTTCCATGGCAACCTGGTTGGTGGAACCCGTCTCCTGTAAGGCCAAGATCCGGCGGCCGATAAGGGTCGTCCTGAGCCCTGACCGAAGCTCTTCCTCTGTCAAAGGCCCCGAAAAAGCTAGAGATGCAGGGTTGATAGCCCCTCCATCAACCCTCAACCGTGAGCAATGAACCATGGGCTATCCTTTCAGGCAGGCCTCTACCATCTGGAGCTTCTGCTGAAGCCTGGCTTTATCTTCTAGGGCCTCCCTTCGGGCAGCCCTCTCCTTGGCTATTACCTCCTCCGGTGCCTTTCGGAGGAAGTCCTCGCTCGAGAGCTTCCTATTGACTCGATCTATCACCCGGTCCCGCTTCCCTATCTCCCGTTTGAGGCGCTCCCGCTCCTTTTCGAGGTCCAGCACTCCCTTCAACGGGACGTGGACTACCCATGCTGGGGTCGCAGCTGTCGCGGAAAATGGGGGAGCCTCCTGGCCAACCTTGAGCTCGGAGGCCTTAGTCAGATGCAGGAAATTGCCCTCGAACTTCTCCAAGATGGAGGCGCCGCCAGGGGTCCGAGGCTCGATGTAGATGTGGGGGAGCCTTTGGGAGACGGGTATTTGATATTCCGAGCGGAGGTTCCTTACAGCACGAACCCCCTCCATCAATTTCTGGAAGTCGGCAACCTCAGGGGTCCTGTAGGAAGGGTCGGGCTGAGGCCAGGGGGCTACCATGATGCTCTCTCCCTGATGGGGGAGCCGCTGCCAGATCTCCTCTGTGATAAAAGGCATGAAGGGGTGAAGCATCCGGAGGATAACCTCCAGGATATGATGCATGAGGTAGAGGCCAGTCGCCCTCTCCCCTTGGTCCCCCTCTTCGGATAGGCGGGTCTTCACAATCTCCAGATACCAATCGCAGTACTCGTGCCAGAGGAATTGGTAGAGGGCGGAGGCGGCGTCGTTAAATCGGTAAGACTCTAAGGCCTCTGTTACCTCGGCAATGACGTCTTGGAGGCGGCTCAGGATCCAGCGATCGGCCAACTGAAGCTTCGAATGATCCAAGGAGCAATGGGTCGGAGTATGGGGTATGGAGAGGTGCAGGAGCACGAAGCGGGCGGCATTCCAGAGTTTGTTGGAGAAGTGCCGGTAGCCCTCGATCCTTTCCTCGGCCAGGCGG
The DNA here is from genome assembly GCA_016212365.1 of Candidatus Methylomirabilota bacterium. GTDB lineage: Bacteria > Methylomirabilota > Methylomirabilia > Methylomirabilales > JACRGL01 > JACRGL01. Next base: position 8,347 of record JACRGL010000013.1, read on the forward strand.
ATGTCCCGGCCCTGGACAGCCAGAGCCGCCAGGGTAAAGCGGAGGGAGTCCGCTCCATAGCGGTCGATCATTACCAGAGGATCGATAATATTGCCCCTGGACTTTGACATCTTCTGCCCTTCAGCATCGCGCACCAGGGCGTGGATATGAACCTCACGGAAGGGGACATCCCCCACGAAGCTGAGCCCCATCATGATCATCCTGGCCACCCAGAAGAAGAGGATGTCGAAACCAGTAACCAGAACAGAGGTAGGGTAAAAGACCTGGAGCTCCTTGGTGCGCTCAGGCCAGCCCAAGGTGGAGAAGGGCCACAGTGCCGAGCTGAACCAGGTGTCCAGGACATCGGGATCCTGGATGAGCTCCTCGCTCCCACACCGGTCGCATCTGGGTGGTTTCTCTCGCCTTACAATAGGCCGCACCTCAGGGAGGATGATAAAGATCCGCTCGGTAAGGCCGGGCATAGCCCCACCTTCGGCTGTAAAGCCAGCGCCTATACCCCCTTCGATAATGTGCTCCTTATCGCATCCCAGACAGTACCACGCGGGGATCTGGTGACCCCACCAGATCTGGCGGGAAATGCACCAGTCGCGGATATTCACCATCCACTCGAAGTAATTTTTCTCCCACTGGGCAGGGACAATCCTGACCCTCCCCTCCCCGACAGCCCTGATGGCCGATTCGGCCAAGGGCTTTACCCGTACAAACCATTGGGGGGTAAGATAGGGCTCAATATGGGTCTTGCACCTATAGCAATGGCCAATAGAATGGCGGTAGGGCTCGACCTTTACCAGAAGGCCATCTTGAGCGATGTCTTCAACGATCATTCGCCGGACTTCATAGCGATCTCTCGCCACATACCGAGCTGCCCTCTGGTTTATCAGTTGATTCCCCTTTTCGTCTACCAGAAAGGCGGGGTTGATCTTCCCTTCGGAAGAGAAGGCATTAATAACCGGTAGTCCATGGCGCCCCCCGATCTCGAAGTCATTGGGATCATGGCCGGGCGTCACCTTGAGGGCCCCGGTCCCAAACTCCCGGGAGACGTATGGATCGGCGATGACCGGTATCTTCCGACCGACGACGGGTAGGAGGAGGGTTCGGCCGAGGAGGCCTCGGTATCGGTCATCTTCAGGGTGAACTGCCACTGCTGTGTCGCCGAGAATTGTCTCCGGACGAGTCGTTGCCACTACGAGACCTTTCGAGGGTTCGTCAGCGAAAGGGTAGCGAACATGCCATAGGTGGCCATCTATTTCTTCATGGGCAACCTCGATATCGGAGAGGGCCGTCTCGCAACGAGGACACCAGTTGACCAACCGTTCAGCGCGGTAGAGGAGGCCATCTTCAAAGAGGCGGACGAAGACCTCGATAACAGCCCGTGAAAGGCCAGGGTCCATGGTGAATCGCTCCCGCACCCAATCACAGGATGCCCCCAGCTTCTTGAGCTGCTTGATAATGGTCCCCCCCGACTCCTCTTTCCACTGCCAGACCCGCCGGAGGAACTCCTCCCGGCCCACTTCCTGGCGGCTGAGCCCCTCCTGATGGAGCTGGCGCTCTACAACATTCTGAGTGGCGATCCCGGCATGATCAGTCCCTGGCATCCACAGGGCATTATAGCCCTGCATGCGCCTCCAGCGGATTAGGATGTCCTGGAGGGTGTTATTTAAGGCGTGACCCATATGGAGGGAGCCAGTGATATTGGGAGGCGGAATGACAATGCAGTATGGAGGCTTAGGGGAGTCGGGGTCGGCATGGAAGAACCCCTTCGCCTCCCAAAAACTATACCACTTTTCCTCCACCAAAAGGGGATCGTATGCCCTATAGCCAGCCTCTGCCATCTTCTCCTTACCCCCGGGGTAGCAAAAATAAAGGGGATCGGGGCCCTAAAGGGCCTCGCCCCCGTCCCCCTATCCGCTTTTTTTAGACCGACTCTTTCCCCTCGATCGTCGCCTTTATCCTCTCGATCTCTTTAGTGATTAGCATCTCTGCCAAGTCAGGGACTACCTCCCAGACGACTTTTTCGATCCTCTCCACCAGACGGTCGCAGACCTCCTGGACTACCCGGGAGGTAACCCCCTCGGCCACCTTCTCTGCAATCCCTGCTATGGCATCCGGCGTCAGAGAGACAGCAGCCTCCGGGGCCACTGCAGGGGGTGAAGGCGTCTCTAAAAGCGGTGTTTCCAAAAGGGTCCCTGGCTGCCAACGGCTATCCTCAACCCTTGGGCCCTTTTCAGGGAAGATCTCCATCTCCAGGCCCAGGGCCGGGACCTCCTCCAAGGGCTCTAAGACAAGGAACTCCTCTTCTTTTGCTTCCACTTCCATGGGCTCCTGCGGGATAGCCTCCGGGCCCAATTCAATCCCTAGCTCGGCTGCCATCTGCTCAAAGCTCTCAATGGCAGGCCCTACCCCCCTTTCCCTTTGAGGCTCTTGTGCGAGTAGACCCAGGGAAGGGGCAGCCTCTTCCACAGATAGCTCTAACAGCTCCCATACCTTTTCCTCAGCTACCTCCTCCTTAGGGATCTCGAAGACGGGTTCTACAGGCAAAGGGGTTACCTCGGGGACAGGCAGGGGTTCCTTGACCTCCAGTTCGGCAACGGGGAGGACCTCCTTGGCTGAAGGGGGCGGAGCGGCCACCTTAGGAGGTAGTGGGACTGGTTCCATGGCTGCCCGCGCTTGGGCCTTAACGCTTGCAGCGAAAAGGAGCTGCCTCACCTTGCTGATCAAGGCCTGAGATTCGAAAGGCTTGGTCACGAAGTCACTGACCCCTACCCGAAGAGCCTCCTCCTTGTCGAAGGCCTCGAAGGTCCCGGTCAGCAGGATAACGGGGACCTCTTTAAATAGGGGATCCAGGCGCAAGGCCTCGCATACCTCATAGCCGGTTTTTCCGGGCATGACCACATCGATGAGCATGAGGTCAGGTCGCGACTCTCTGGCTTTGCGGATGGCCTCCTCACCATTTCTAGCGGAGATTATCTCAAAATCCTCCTTGCTAAAGGTGAGTTCTACTACCTTCTGAATAGTAACACTGTCATCGGCTACCAAGATACGGGCGCCCATAACGGGACCTCCTGCCCAATAATGGGGGTCTCAAACTACCAAGACGATCTCCTCCTCCGAGGTGAGGAGCTTCAAATGGTCGAGCCAAATCAGGGGTCGACCTCCCAGGTTGGTCACCCCTTTGATATAGTCGGACTTTATCCCAAATAGCCTGGGAGGGGGGCTTAGAATAGAAATTGGCTCTACAGATACAACCTTATGGGCTGCATCCACGCTTAGGCCCACCGTCTTTTCCCCCCAACGAAACAAGAGGATGGCACCCGCTGACCCTTTGGTCACCCCCAGGCGCCGTCTCAGGCTTATAACAGGGAGGATCTGCCCTTTGTGCTCGATCATCCCTTCCACGAAAGGCGGCCTTTTTGGGGTAGGAGTTGGCCGCCGGTAACTAATGATCTCTTTTATCTCAGCGATCTCCGTGGCGAATAATCTCCCCCCTATGGTAAAGGCCACAAGCTGAACAGAATCCACCGCCTTCGACCTAGGATTAGCTAAGGTCTCCACGCCATTCATCCAGCACTGCCACCCTCGTCCCGGAAGCTATAAAAATAGGAGACTTCGTCCAGGGCCGCCAGGGGCAGTGGGTCTAAAAGGATAATTATATTTGAATCACGTCGGACGAGGCCTCGAAAAAACCTAGGGTCAAGGAGGGTCAGCATCTCTGGCATGGGCACTATCTCTTGCGGACTCACCTCTACCACCTCCAAGACCTGATCCACCAGGAAGCCCACCCAGATATCCCCAGAATGGATCACCAACACCCTCTGGCCAGGATGGGGCCTGCCCTCGGCGAACCCGAAAAGATGGGCAAGCTGCAGAACCGGTATTTCTCTCCCGCGGAAGGGGAGCTTAGCGCAGTAAGTATAAGGGGTAGAAAGGGTCGTTAAATCCACGGGATACGTGGCTTCCGCCAGGCAACCTATCCCCATCCCAAAGGCCCCTTCCCCGATGGTAAAGAGCAAAACTCGCTCTCCCGGCCCTTTGGGTTTTATCGCCTTTCCTTTTTCCTTAGCAAATACCGGAGGGCCCAAATCTGCCTTTACATCCTCCTTATTTTCTAGGATTGATTCGGAAATTACCCTTTTCCAGGGGAATTGTCAAGGGCTTTTTAGAACCGGCACCCAGCCATCTCGCCAGAGAGGCCGAAGGACGTTAGCCCCCTCTTGCTCTAAAAAAACCTTGACTTTCAATGGCGGAGGGGATAATTTTTAGGCCACTAATTTCAGGGGAAGGAGTGGATATGACTTACGTCTACTTCAAGGGGCAGTTTGTAGCCCTCTCGGAGGCCAAGATCAGCATCCGCACTAATGCCCTTCACTATGGCACGGGCGTCTTCGAAGGAATCCGCGCTTACTGGAACTCCGACAAAAAGCAGCTCTATGTCTTTAAACTCCCTGAGCACTACGAGCGGATGCTACGGAACACCCGGGTCTTAAGGCTGGAAATCGGGAAAGACGTCGAGGAACTCTCGGAGATCACCCTTGAACTCCTGCGCAAGAACCAGCATCGGGAGGATACCTATATCCGGCCCATCGCATACATCAGCACCGAGGGCATCGGCCCTAAACTCCATGGCTACGAGACCGGATTCGCCATCTACACCCTGCCCCTGGGGGAATACATAGACGTCACCAGCGGCATCAAGGTAGGTTTTACAAGCTGGCGGCGGATCAATGACAACGCTATCCCTGCTCGTTGCAAGATTACCGGGGGCTACGTCAACTCTGCCCTGGCCAAGACCGAGGCAATGGAGCAAGGATTCGACGAGGCCATCTTCCTCACTGACGATGGATTCATTTGCGAAGGCAGTGCCGAAAACATCTTTCTGATCCGAGGCGGCAAGCTCATCACCCCTGATCTCTCCGCTGACATCTTGGAAGGGATTACCAGGGATGTGATCATCCAGATCGCGAGGGAGGAACTGGGGATAGAGACTGTTGAGCGGCCAGTGGGAAGGTCGGAGCTCTATCTGGCCGAGGAGGCCTTCCTCTGCGGGACTGGGGCCCAGGTTTCCCCTATTATTGAGGTGGACCGCCGTCCCTTAGGGGGCGGCAAGATAGGCCCACTCACCTCCAAGATCCAGAAACTCTACTTCGACATCGTGAAGGGTAACCACCCCAAATACCTCCATTGGTGCCTGCCAGTATATTAGTCCGAAGTGCAAAGTCCCAGTAAAATGAAAAGCGGCGAGGAGGAAATCCCGCCGTTTTTGTTCTTCTCGGCATTTCAAGCCTTTTTCTACCGACTAGTTAAATGAAACCAAGTATGTCCAATAACATACGAAGGTTTCATTTACCCTGAGCGAAGCGAAGGGTCTCAAGCGGTGAGATTCCTCGCTACCGCTCGGAATAAATGCTCCAAAAATGTTAAAATACATTTTTGGTCGCATTTAGCTCTCAGATAAAGAGAGGACACATAACCAGGGTGATAGTGCTTAGAAGCTTAACCAAAACGTGAAGGGAGGGTCCAGCGCAATCCTTTAGAGGGTCGCCTACAGTATCACCAACCACAGCGGCAGCGTGGGCAAAAGTTCCTTTGCCAATAGGGTCGCCATTTTCGTCTTTAAGCTGGCCATCTTCAATAAGCTTCTTGGCATTATCCCAGGCGCCACCAGCATTATTCATAAAGGAAGCCAGCATGATGCCAGCAATGGTGCCTACCATGAGTAATGCGCCAACTACCATGGCGGCATCATAACCTTTTACCTGGTTGAAGAGGACACCGACGACCACTGGTGCAATCACCGGTAATAATCCCGGGGCAATCATTTTCCTAAGACCAGCCCGAGCGGTAATATCAACAGCTCTGGCATAATCCGGTCGTGACTTACCGGTAAGGATTCCCGGGTCAGCACGGAACTGGCGGCGGACTTCTTCAATAATTTCACTTGCCGTACTGCTCACTGCCTTAATCGCCCAGGCACTGAATAAGAAAACCAGCATTACTGCTAAAAGGGCGCCAACGAAGACTTCTACTCTGGCAAGGTTTACTTCGTTAAAGCGTTTAACGCCTCTGAGGAAAGCCACTCTATCCAGATAGGCTTGAAAAAGGAGGAAGGCGGCTAAACCGGCTGAGACCATGGCATAACCCTTGGTCAGGGCTTTGGTAGTGTTGCCAACAGCATCAAGACGGTCGGTAATATGACGGACTTCTTCCCCAGCCCCAGCCATCTGGTTAATGCCATTGGCATTATCAGTGATTGGACCAAAGGTATCCATAGACAAAATATAAGGACAGGTCATGAGCATACCCATAGTGGCAACAGCAGTACCGAAAACACCGCCACCTTCAAGGCCGGTCATCGTTCCCATCCAGTAGGCTGCCAATAAAGCAATGCCGATGACCACCGCTGTAGCCAAGGTAGTCTCATAGCCTATAGCAGTGCCAGTGACAATATTAGTAGCCGGACCTGTTCGGGAAGCATTGGCAATGTCCTTAACCGGTCGGAACCTGGGCTCGGTGTAATACTGGGTGATAAAAACTACGGCGACACTGGTCATGATACCTACAACTCCAGCGCCGAAGAGCCAGTAATTCTGTAACATGGCGGCTACGGTTATGTACATTCCAACTATACATAGTGCAATAGCGATGTAATAGCCCCGATTAAGGGCGTTCATAGGATTTTCTTCTTCGCGCCCACGGACACTCATCACCCCAATCATGCTACCAATTAGACCGAAGGCACGGACAACCAGCGGAAAAAGAATCCAGCCCACATTACCAGTAATGACATAGATGACTATGCCCAGAATCATAGCCCCGATGTTTTCTGCTGCTGTTGACTCAAACAGGTCGGCACCACGACCAGCACAATCACCAACATTATCACCGACTAAATCAGCAATTACAGCCGCATTGCGGGGGTCGTCTTCAGGGATGCCAGCCTCTA
>JACRGL010000119.1 GCA_016212365.1 Candidatus Methylomirabilota bacterium
AAAGGAAGAACCGAAAAACAAAACTTATGAATTTCAAAGGAGGAAGCAATAGGGTCATAGAACGCAGCAGGAGAGTCACCCTTAAGATAGCTGCTACAGTAGAGAAATACCAGGTATACCTTACAATGCGAAGGCGGCTATACGAACTGGCCGCTGGATAGAAAAATAAAGGCGACTGGATCAAAACCAGTGGGTCTAAAAGGTTGAAAGGAGAGGTCTCTCTAAAAGAGGGTCTTTAAATGCATAGAGGCATCCATACTGAAGCATTAAACACGGGATAGAATCGGATACAGGCACTGTATAGAAAGAAAATCTTAATCTATCCTTATTAAAAAACCTCAGAAGAGCCTTAGATAATGCTTGGCCAAAACCAATGTCTATTTTTGGGTCTTAAAAAAACTTGACAAGGAATGGGTGCCATGATAAAAGTCGACAAACTTTATTGACAAAGTCAATTTAGTAACCTTTCCATCAAGGAGGTCAAGGGATGAGAAAATTGTGCTTGAACTTCTTCTTCATTCTGCTATCTTTGGCCATAACCATTACGCCCGGGCTCGGATATGGCAAGGAGCCTGTAAAGATCCGCGTAGGTTACCTCCCTGCCACCCATGATATCCTCTTCTTCATCGCCCAGGATAAGGGTTACTTCAAGGAGGAAGGTCTGGATGTAGAGGCCTATGCCTTCCGCAATTCAGGGGAAGTCCTGGAGGCCATGAAGGCAGGGAAGCTGGATATGGGTATTCCAGGAATAGCCGCCCCTATTGCATTTATTGCCAAGGGTGCCCCATTTAAGATGGTGGGGGGTGCTGCCTGGTTCTCGGCAGGGATAGTGGCTAAACCCGAGCGGGCCCATGAATTCAAAAGCCTTAAGGACTTCAAGGGAAAGACCATCGCCACCACGAGGCTGGCCACAGGGGATGCCACCTGGCGGTGGGGTCTGGTGCAGGCAGGCCTTGATTTAAAGAAGGATGTGGTCATTAAGGAGTTCGCCAGCCCCGGCGATGCCAGCGCTGCTGTCCAGGCGGGCCATGTGGATGCCGCTGTCCTCTGGCAGCCTCACGAAACTATAGCCGAACAGAGGGGCCTCAAAATCGTTAAATGGGTCAAGGAGATATACCCCCACCCTTGCTGCCGCCAGGTAGCCCATGAAGACTACATAGCCAGGCACCCGGAAGGGGTAGTGGCCTATCTCAAAGGGATCATCCGGGCCGAGGCCTTCTTCCGCGACCCCAAGAACAAAGAAGAGGTAGTGAAGATAGGGCAGAAGTGGCTCCGCCTGGATGAGTCAGTGATTCGCAAGGCCTTTGTGGAGATTGACCCCCTCCTGGGCGAGCCTCGAACTTCCGTAGGGGCCAGGCTGGGGGTAGTGGAGGCCAGCAAGTACGTGGACATGATGCTGGAGATTGGGTATATCGATAAGGAAGGCGCAGTCCGGGCCAAGGCCGCCCTGGTGCCTGATTATCTCATCAAGGCTTATAAAGAACTGGGTCTGGCAAAGACGGACGCCGAAGCCAAGAGACTAGCAGGGGCATTATAAGGCCGGGTTAGGGCCTTTTCGAGACCATTGAGAAGGGAGCCCGGCGGGCTCCCTTCTGGTTATTAAAGAGGATACCCGACTTTTATAGGTAGAGTTCTTTATCATGCCAGGAGGATTTCGGGATGGAGGGAGGATCTCGAAGGGGATCTTGGTCCTATCTCTTAGTGGTAGCTATTTTCTTGGCCACCGGCGCCCTGGAGATTGCCTGGCCTGATGCTAAGGGACAAGAGGCGGGCAGCCGAACTGTTTACCTGGCTATCTTAGCGGTTTTCCTCCTCTTTTGCTCAGGGGCATACCTCCTGGGGCTTGGGGGCCGGATCTCCTCGGCCAAGGTGAAGTCCACCTTCGATGTGATGTCGGTCTTCGGGCTCTTTTTCCTTATCTGGACCCTGGTGGTGGGTAAACTGGGCCTCCTCGATCCTACCTCCTGGCCATCGCCCGCCAAGACCTTCCATGTCCTACAGGTGGACCGGGACCTCTTTCTCAAAGGGATCAGGGCCTCCATGGTGCGCTTTATCCAGGGCTTTTTCTTGGCAATAGCCCTGGCTCTGCCCTTAGGGATGATCGTAGGCTGGTTGAAGAGGCTCTTCCATATTGTCTATCCCGTGGCCAAGTTCATTGCCCCCATCCCCCCAGTAGTCTACATCCCCTATGCCCTCATCCTCTTCCCCACCATCAACCAGGTTACCATATTCATTATCTTCATCGGGGTCTTCTGGCCCGCCTTCGTTAACACCATCTATGGGGTGGCCCACGTAGACAAGAGGCTAATTGAGGCCGCCCGCACCTTGGGGGCCAAGGACCGCCGCATTCTATGGAAGGTGGTGCTTCCTGCGGCCATGCCTTCTATCTTCGCGGGAGTCCTTATCGGGATGATCCTGGGCTTCATCATGCTCACGGTGGCCGAGACCGTGGGGGCCTCGGAGGGGATCGGGTATTATCTCATCTACTATAAGGACGTGGCCGCCTATGACAAGATCGCGGCCGATATCTTTGTGATCGGGGCCTGTGTCTTCGTCTGGACCTGGGTCTTCGACCGGGTGCAGGCCTGGGCCTTAAGATGGCAGCGCGGGATCGTTAGGTGAGCAGGGATGGCCAAGATCGCCTTTCGCCAGGTTACTAAAGGGTTTTTTAAGGATAATGGCCATTTTGACCTGGTGCTGGATGGCCTCAATTTAGAAGTAGGGGATGGGGAATTTGTCTCCGTAGTGGGTCCCGGGGGGAATGGCAAGTCCACGCTATTAAGGCTGCTGGCTGGATTGGAGGCTTTAACCTCGGGTGAGATAAGGGTGGACGGCCATCCCATAAGCGGGCCCAGCGCAAAAAGAGGGGTTATCTTCGAGGAGACCCTCCTCTATCCATGGATGACGGTGCGAGAGAATGTCATGTTTGGCCCCCTATCCTGTGGCGTTGACCCCAGGGAGGCACGGCAGAAGGCCGAGGAATGGCTGATCTTTCTGGGTCTTAAGAATTTCATGGATAAGTATCCCCATGAGCTCTCCGGGGGTATGCAACAGAGGGTGGCCATTGCCAGGGCCATCGTCAACGAGCCGGAGATCTTGCTATGCGATGAGCCCTTTGGGAGCCTCGATTGGATAACCCGCGAGCTGATCTGTGATGAGTTTCTGCGGGTCTGGCATAGGACCCGTAAGACGGTGGTCTATATAACTCACGCCTTGGAAGAAGCGGTCTATTTGAGCCAGAGGGTATTGGTCATGACAGCCAAGCCCGGGCGGATCGCCAAGGTGGTGGATATAGATCTACCGGAGAAGAGGTGGGAGGAAAGGGGCCTCCGCTATAGTGAGGCCTACGCGGATTACGTGGAGCGTGTCCGCGCATGGTTCCAGGAAGAGTCTTGTAAGGGAGGTCGTGGGCCTGGTGAAGGACGCCTTCCTCTACGTTAAGAATCTGAGAAAGGTGTACCCCCCTGATATCCTGGCCCTGGATGGCCTGGATTTCCAGATGCGGGAAGGGGAATTTGTTTCCATCATTGGGCCCAGCGGCTGCGGCAAGACCACGCTCCTCAAGATCCTGGCCGGGATAGAGGACTATCAGGAAGGGGAGGTCTATTTCGAGGGAAATCGGATCTTTTCTAATTCTGATTGGCGTCGGTCGGTAATCTACCAGGACATCCGGCTCTTTCCCTGGATGACCGCGCGGGAGAACATTTACTTTGCCCTGGAAAACAAGGATCTGGGAAGGAAGGAGGCCCGGGAGGTCGCCGAGAGGTGGATGCGAGTTATGGAGATCGATGGCTTCGCCGATAATTATCCAGCCCAGATGTCGGCAGGGATGAGGCAAAAGGTAGGTGTCTGCCGGGTGCTCGCCAGCGATCCTGACCTGGTCCTCTGCGATGAGCCCTTTAGTGCCCTTGATTGGACTACCCGGGAATTCCTCCAGTGGGAGATTTTAGAATACTGGCAAAAGAATAAGAAATCGGTTTTGTTTGTCACCCATAACGTTATGGAGGCTGTCTATCTGGCGCAGAGGGTAGTCTGTATGACCGCTCGTCCTGGAGTAGTGAAAGAGATAGTGGAGATCGATCTGGACAGAGCGAGATGGAACGTCCCCCGGGATTCCAAGAAGGTTCTGGAGGCCTCCCGTTATGTGGCCCGGCTGATCGAGGAAGAGGTGGCTAAGGCCAGCCAGATGGAGAGGGAACTAGGATACTAAGCCCTGTGTCCTGCTAGGGATAACAGCATCCAGAGAAATCGAGAGGGCTCGAGGGCTTGACTCTAGAGGCCGGCGGCCGGGCCTGGAATCCTAAAAAAGAGAGCTTGTTTATTTCATCCACTATCTCGTCCACGGTAACTTTGCCCTCCTCATATTCCACTGTGATTGTCCCTTCCTCCACGTTCATTTCTGAGCGCTTCACACCCGCAAGCCTTCCCAGGGCAACCTGCAGGATATCGGCGCAGGATATGCAATAGATCCCCTCCACCTTTAGAGTAACTATAGACAGGCCCTGAGACCCGGCCGGAGCCACCACTGGCATTATAGTCAGCACCATCACAAGCCAGAAGCTCATCTTGACCTTTTGTTTCATTTTCTCCATCCCAATTGGGCCTCGCAATTTTCAGGATAATAGCCTCAAGAAAAGGGGCTGTCAAGTATTTCGCTAAGAGCGTAACGGCCTTGAAGGTTTTAGTTGACCCTGACCGCCCTTTGTAATATCTTGGCACAGGCTTTAAATTAGATATTGAGGCAGCCCAATGGAACACATTCCTAAAGGTGAGCTAGGGGATCGGTACTCGCGCCTTCAGGCCAAGATGGCTTCTGCTGGCCTAAACGCGGTTTTCATCTTACAAAACGCCGATCTCTTTTACTTCGCCGGGACGGTACAGGATGCCTTCCTCTGCATCCCTTGCGAGGGTCTGCCCTTATTCTTTGTCCGTAGGGATTATGAGCGGGCCCGGGCAGAATCGGCCCTGGATTATATCTATCCCTTCCAGTCCCTTAAACAGATCCCGGATTTGTTAAAGGGCCAAGGGGTTGAAAAGCTGGAAAGGGTGGGGCTGGAACTCGATGTGCTACCTGTAAATCACTATTTTCGGATTCAGAACGCCTTTTCCGGTGTGAAATTTGCCGATGCCTCTTTCCTGATACGTCGGGTAAGGGCCATCAAGTCTCCCTACGAGATCGGCCTCATGCGCAGGGCGGCCCATATCTGCGACCTCATGGCCCGCATCCTTCCCAGGGTGGTGAAGGTGGGAATGACCGAGCTCGAGCTGGCGGCGGAGATCGAGGCAGAGGCACGGCGCCACGGGCACCAGGGGTTTGTGAGGTTTCGTCGCTTCAATCATGAGTCCTTCTATGGCCATCTCCTGGCAGGGGAGAGCGGTGCCATCCCCGCATATATAGATTCCGCCACAGGGGGGAGCGGGCTTAGCCCCGCCTTTGGCCAAGGCCCCGGGTCTCATAGGATCCAGGCCCATGAACCAATCCTTTTGGATTATCCGGGGGTCTACCAGGGCTATCTGGCCGATCAATCTCGCCTCTTTGCAATCGGGGGCCTCCCCGAGGATCTCGGCCGGGCCTATGGAGCTGCCCTGAAGATACTGGAGGAAGTTATCCGGCATCTCAAGCCTGGTGCCAGCTCGGAGGCAGTCTATAAAGCAGCCGTGGCCCTGGCAGAGGAGCTCGGCTATAGCGCCTACTTCATGAATTATGGGACTGCCCAGGTCCCTCATATAGGCCACGGAATCGGGAGCGAGATCGATGAGTTTCCCTTCCTGGCCAGGGGTTTCAATATGGCCTTGGAACCAGGGATGACTATTGCGGTGGAGCCAAAGCTGGTCTTTCCTGGGCGAGGGGTGGTGGGGATCGAGGACACCTTCCTTATTACCGATGGTGGGTGTGAAAGCCTGACCTTCTCCGGCCGGGACCTGGTAATCTTATAGAGGCCTCAAACATCCAAGATGGGGCCATCCTGATGGCTACCCCCAAGGCTATTTTGGTTGTGGGGATTATGTTTCTATTTGACAAGGCCATAAAAATACTTTAACTTGATAGTTAAGAGCGGGGCTATCTTCATTTTTCACCTAAATCATTAATCATTAGGAGGCTTTAAGTCATGACTGAGAAGAAAGATCGCGAGAAGGCATTAGATTTAGCTGTTTCCCAGATCGAAAAACTCTTCGGCAAGGGCGCTATCATGAAGTTGGGGGTCTCTGGGGCCCTTCTTCCCGTCCCTGCTATACCCACTGGCTCCCTGGAGCTGGACTACGCCCTGGGAGTTGGCGGGGTCCCCCGGGGCCGTGTTACCGAGATCTTCGGCCCTGAGGCCTCGGGTAAGACCACTTTGGCGCTCCATATCATCGCTGAGGCCCAGAAGCGGGGCGGCTCTGCTGCCTTTGTTGACGCCGAGCACGCCCTGGATGCTAACTATTCGAAGGCGCTGGGGGTGGATATTGACGAACTCCTCATCTCCCAGCCAGACACCGGGGAGCAGGCCCTGGAGATCACCGAGCTCTTGGTAAGAAGCGGGGCGGTAGATGTGGTGGCTATTGATTCTGTGGCCGCCTTGGTCCCCCGGGCTGAGATCGAGGGGGAGATGGGGGATGCCCATATGGGTCTTCAGGCCAGGCTCATGTCCCAGGCCCTGCGAAAGCTGACGGCGGCCATTTCGAAGTCCAAGACCTGCGTTATTTTCATCAATCAGATTCGGGAAAAGATCGGAGTCATGTTTGGTAATCCCGAAACCACCACAGGCGGCCGGGCCCTGAAGTTCTATGCCTCGGTAAGGTTAGACATCCGCAAGATCGCGGCCATTAAAGAAGGGGAGGAGGTCATTGGGAACCGGGTAAAGGTAAAGGTTGTCAAGAATAAGCTGGCTCCCCCCTTCAAAGAGGCGGAATTCGACATCGTATTTGGAGAAGGGATCTCCCGCCTGGGGAGCCTCCTGGACCTGGGGGTTTCCCAGAAGATACTGGAGAAGAGTGGTGCCTGGTACTCCTATGCCGGGGAGCGTTTAGGCCAAGGGCGGGATAACGCCAAGAAGTTCCTCCAAGAAAACCAGGCCCTGGCGACGGAGATCGAAGGTAAGATTCGAGCCTCCTTAGGTTTGCTATCCCCGGATAGTGAAACCCTTTCCGGGGTTCCAGCGTAGGCGGATGATCCCATAAAATAAAGGAGGTCCCTTTGGAACTCCAGAGCCTGCTCAAGATTGCCGTGGAACGGAAGGCCTCTGACCTCCATCTCAAGGTGGGGGTTCCGCCTGTACTCCGCATTGACGATAAGCTAATCCCCTTAATGGAGCAGCCGCGGCTCACCCAAGAGGACGCAGTGGCCATGGCCTTTAGTATGATGAATGGCCGTCAGAAGGAGACTTTTAAGGAGCATAATGAAATCGATCTGGCCTACAGCGTTCCTGGCTTGGGTCGCTTCCGGGCCAATATCTTTCAGCAGCGGGGCACCGTGGGGGTCATCCTGAGGGTCATCCCCATGCGCATCCAGACCATCCAGGAGCTAAATCTCCCCCCCGTGCTAGAGAAGCTAGCCATAGAGCCCAGGGGGTTAATCCTGGTCACCGGCACTACCGGTAGTGGGAAGTCCACCACTTTGGCGGCCATGATTGAACATATCAACATCAACCGCACCGGCCATATTATTACCATTGAGGACCCCATCGAGTTCCTCCACCGCGACAAGAAGTGCCTGGTCAACCAAAGAGAGGTGGGGGTTGATACTGAGTCCTTTGCGATAGCCCTCAGGAGTGCCCTCCGCCAGGACCCAGACATCATTCTGGTGGGGGAGATGCGGGACCTGGAGACTATCTCCACTGCGCTGACGGCCGCCGAGACCGGGCATTTAGTAATGAGCACTCTCCATACTGTCGATGCCACAGAGACGGTGAACCGGGTCATCTCTGTCTTCCCTCCTTATCAACAGAAGCAGATCCGCCTTCAGCTGGCGGCTACCCTCAAAGGGGTGATTTCTCAACGCCTGGTCCCTCGAGCCGACGGAAAGGGACGGGTCCCGGCAGTAGAGGTAATGGTCACAACGGCTACCATACGGGAGTGTATTATTGACCCTGACAAGACCCGCAAGATTCCGGAGGTCATTGCTGCGGGGACTACCCAGTATGGAATGCAGACCTTTGACCAGTCCCTGATGATCCTCTACAGGCGCGGCCTCATAACCTATGAGGATGCCTTGATCCGGTCATCGAACCCCGATGATTTCGCCCTGAGGGTAAGGGGAATAGAATCCACTGCTGAGCAGACCTGGGGGGCACCGGGGGAGGGAGTGGCCCCCGAGATCGAGAAGATCCCTGACTGGGGAAGGCCGGGTAGAAGCTAAAATTGAAAAGGGGCATGGCCGAGGCCCATGAAGTAGCCTTAAACCTTCTCTCCTACCGCTCAAGGAGCTTCAAAGAGATGGGGGATGCCCTTCGAAAGAAGGGTTTCTCGGATGAAATAGTGGAGCGGACCCTCAGGGACTTAGAGAAGAAGGGCCTCCTGGGAGACGAAGGTTTTGCCAGGGAGTGGGCCTACTCCCGGGTTACGGCAAGGCTCCTTGGGAGAAAGAGGCTCAGGCAGGAGTTGGCGGAAAAAGGGGTAGCTTCTTCCATCATTGCACAGGTCCAAGACGAGGTCTACAGAGAGAACCCTGAGGAGGAGCTGGCGCTCCGTGCTGCTAAAAAGAGGCTAAGGGCCCTAAGCGGAGTGGACCCGGTTCGAGCCCGGCGCCGGCTAGCCGGTTACCTGGAGCGACGGGGGTTCTCTTTCGAAGTGATCGGGAGGGTCCTGGAAGAGGTGGAAAATACTCGGGCCGGTGAGACGACTTGAGAAGGGGTAGAGGGCTATGAAGCGGCTGTCCGGAAGCGATGTTCGCAGGAGCTTCTTAAACTATTTCCATAGTCGCGGACATACCATCGTCCCCAGTTCCTCCCTTGTCCCCAAGGCCGACCCCACCCTCTTGTTCACTAACGCCGGGATGGTCCAATTCAAGGATGTCTTCCTGGGGGTGGAGAAGCGGGATTACAAGCGGGCTGTCTCTTCCCAAAAGTGCGTTCGGGCTGGGGGAAAACACAATGACCTGGAGAACGTAGGCCGGACCGCCCGGCACCATACTTTTTTTGAGATGCTGGGTAACTTCTCTTTTGGGGACTACTTTAAAGAAGGGGCCATCGAGTACGGCTGGGAATACCTTACCGTAGAGCTGGGGCTTCCACCAGGGAAGCTCTGGGCAACCATTTACCAGGACGATGATGAGGCCTTTCAGCTCTGGCAAAAGATCGCCGGCCTTCCCGGGGAGCGGATCGTGCGGATGGGGGAGAAGGACAATTTCTGGGCTATGGGGGATACTGGACCCTGCGGCCCTTGCTCCGAGATCGTTATCGATCAGGGTGAAGGCGTGGGCTGTGGCCGAAAGGAATGCGACATCTACTGCGGCTGCGACCGCTACCTCGAACTATGGAACCTGGTCTTCATGCAGTTCGATCGGAGCCCGGATGGTAAGCTCACCCCCCTGCCCAAACCCAGCATTGACACCGGCGCTGGCCTGGAGCGGATCTCGGCGGTGCTCCAAGGGGTAAAATCCAACTTCGAGATCGATCTGCTCCGGCCACTAATTGCCTTTGTTGGGGAGCTCTCAGGGAACCGGTATGGGGAGGATGCCAAGACCGATGTCTCCCTCCGGGTTATCGCTGACCATTGCCGGGCTACTACCATCCTTCTAAGTGACGGGGTCCTCCCTTCGAATGAAGGAAGGGGCTATGTGCTACGCCGCATCCTCAGGCGGGGGCTCCGCCACGGGAGGCTCCTTGGTCTTGAGGAGCCCTTCATGTATCGGGCGACGGGACTGGTGGTCGACCTGATGAAGGACGCCTATCCGGAGCTCCATGAGACCAGGGACTATGTGGCCCGCCTTACCCTCCACGAGGAGGAGCGCTTCGCCCACACCATACAGGCAGGCCTCTCCCTTTTCGAGGACCTTCTGGAAGGCTTGCAGGCCAAGGGCCAGGCCCAGATTCCTGGAACCGAGATATTTCGGCTCTACGATACCTATGGCTTCCCCTTAGATCTTATGCAGGAGCTGGCAGCAGAGCAAGGGCTGATGCTGGATGAGGCTGGCTTTGCCCTTGAGATGGAGGGACAGAGGGCCAAGGCTAAAGCCGCCTGGGTGGGCTCAGGGGAAGTGGGGGTGGAAAGCCTATATAAGGAGCTGGCTTCCCAGGTCCATATCCGTTTCCTGGGCTATGAGACGCTGGAAGTGGAGGCCCCGGTGCTGGCCTTGGTCAAGAAGGGTACGCTCATCGAGCGTGCAGCCCAAGGGGAAGAGGTGGAGGTCCTCCTGGCCGAGACACCCTTCTATGGCGAGGCAGGGGGTCAGGTAGGTGACCGGGGCACTTTGAGTGCGGCTGGCTTTTACGCCGAAGTATACGATACCAAGCTCCCCCTGTCGGGCCTGACAGTCCACAGGGTGAGGGTAAAGAATGGAGAGATTGCCAAGGGCCAGGCCGTCCGCGCCAAGGTGGATCCTGGCCACCGCCAGGCCACGGCCTTAAATCATACCGCTACCCATCTCCTCCAGGCAGCCCTCCGGCAGGTCCTGGGAGATCACATCAAACAAGCCGGCTCTTTAGTGGCCCCTGACCGCTTGCGCTTCGACTTCACCCACTTCTCACCAATGAGCGACCGTGAGCTCGAGCGGGTGGAGGACCTGGTGAATGAGAAGGTGCGGCAAAACCTCCCGGTGAAGGTAGGGATGTCAGCCCTGGAGGAAGCCTTGAATCGGGGTGCTATGGCCCTTTTCGGGGAACGGTATGGGGATGTGGTGCGGGTGGTGGAGATTCCCGAATTCAGCCTGGAGCTCTGTGGCGGAACCCACGTCCAGGCCACTGGCGATATCGGGATCTTCAAGGTGGTGACTGAGGGCGGTGTAGCAGCCGGGGTGCGGCGGATCGAGGCCTTGACCGGGAAGGCTGCTTACGAATATATCCGAAAAGAAGAGGAGACCCTGGAGGAGGCCGCTTTGTTAGTGAAGTCGAGGCCAGCGGAGCTCCCGGAAAAGCTGGAGCGCCTCCTGGCCACCCTCCGGGAGCGGGACAAGGAGATAGAAAGGTTACAAAGCAGGCTAGTGACTGGCTCCCTGGCCCGCCTCTTGGAAGGGGTCCAGCGGGTAGGCGGGGTGCAGGTGGTGGCTGCCGAGGTTGAGGCCATGGAGCCCAAGGGTCTGCGGGAGCTTGCCGATGCCCTTAAGGCCAGGCTGGGTTCAGGGGTCATCGTCCTGGGCTCCGCCGGGGATAGCAAGGTCAACTGGGTAGCCATGGTAACCCCCGATTTGGTTTCCCGCCTCCATGCTGGCCGCCTGGTGAAGGAAGTGGCTCAGGTCACTGGCGGAAGTGGGGGCGGACGACCGGACCTGGCCGAGGCTGGTGGCCGGGACGTTAACAAGCTCAAAGAGGCCCTGGTCGCTGTCATCTCTATAATTCGGCGGGAGCTGGAGAAAGGATAAAAGGGGATGTGGGAGCTGGTGCGGAAGGCCCTCCTGGCAGGAATAGGAGCGGTCACCCTATCTCAAGATAGGCTTCGCGAAATGGTGAACGAACTTATTGCCCAGGGTCAACTCACAAAGGAGGAGGGGAATCGCTTTATTAAAGAACTCCTGGAGCGGGCAGAGCAGACCAAAGAGGAGTGGGAAGGAAAGGTGACTGAGCTCATCAGCCGGGCCCTGGCCAAGATGAATATCCCTACCAAGGATGATCTAGAAGGGCTTAAAGCGAGGATGGCGGAGTTAGAGAAGCGCCTCCTGGCTCTCGAGGAGGCAAAAGGAACCCAGATCGCTGCCCAGGGACCTCGGGGTCAAGGTGGCTAAAATTTCGTCGGAAACCTAATGGCAGACAGGGAAGCGAAAAGGAAGGCAGTAGGTCTCCTCTCCGGTGGCCTGGACAGCACGCTGGCCATAAAACTAGTCCAGGAGCAGGGGATCGATGTGGTAGCCCTGAATTTCTCTACCATCTTCTGCAGATGTAACCGTAAGGGCGGATGTGGTAGTGAGGCCTACCGTGTCACCCGGGAGCTGGGCCTTCCCCTTAAGGTGATTACCCTTACCGACGAGTATCTGGAGGTGGTGAAGCGCCCTA
>JACRGL010000120.1 GCA_016212365.1 Candidatus Methylomirabilota bacterium
ATTCTGGGGGAGGGTTGTAGACCGCTTCGGGAAAGGGGTCCGCACTGCCCCAAGGGACGCCCTCATTGCTGACTCCACTGCCCAGCAGTGGCGAGGAAGGGCCTTCGGCCTCCACCGCACCCTGGATACTTTAGGGGCGGCCATAGGTGTAATCCTGGCCTATTATTTTCTCACCTCCTATAAAGGCGACTATATTGCTGTCTTCCTCTATTCCCTTATCCCTGCATCAGTGGCAGTAGCCCTCCTGTTTTCTGTCCGGGAAAGGAAGGCAGTGGCCCCTTTAAAGGCAAAGAATATTTCCCTCCGATGGTCCTCCTTGAATCCCCGCCTAAAGGCCTTTTTAGCGGTCACCTTCCTTTTCACCCTGGGAAACTCCTCCAACCAGTTTCTGCTCCTCCGGGCCAAGGAGCGAGGCTTTGAGGCCTCCATGGTGATCCTGCTATACTTGCTTTATAACATCGTATACGCCCTGGTATCCTACCCTGCTGGGGAGCTCTCCGATAAGGTAGGGAGAAAGGCCCTCCTGGTTAGCGGGTATATATTTTACGGCCTGGTATATTTGGGATTTGCCCTCGCAGCCGGCCCATCCTCCCTCTGGGTCCTCTTTGCTGCCTATGGCCTTTACATTGGGCTTACTGAAGGGGTGGAAAAGGCCCTGGTCACGGATATCGCCCCCCAGGAGCTCCGGGGTACCTTAATAGGCCTCCATGCCACCCTGGTGGGGATAGGCCTGTTTCCTGCCTCCCTTCTGGCCGGCCTCCTCTGGGACACCTTCGGTCCCGCCGCCCCCTTCTATCTCGGTGGAGCCCTTGGCCTTATGGCCGCTTTTGCCCTCTGGCTCGTCCTATAAAAATCTCCTATCTCTACCTTTTCCGAATGTTAGCTTTGGGGTCAGGCATTGGTAATAAAATTTTGCCCAATTCCCTTTGACAAATTTGGGGCAAAGCTATATAAGAATATTCAGTCTCCTTCTGCCAGGTCTTGAGGTCACTAATCAGGGCCCTACCCGCCTTTGGAAGGGAAAAATCTATGGAGAGGAAGAGAAATCCCTGGAAAGCTTGCCTTGTCTCCCTCTCCCTGGCCTTTTTGGCATTTGGGGGCCTTGGAACAGGGGTTATTGAGGGATCTGCCAAAAAAACCAAAGCAGAGGTAGGAGCTGATCCTGGAAGGCCATTAGAGATTGCCGTTGGGGCCATGATATCCCCTGAGCAGACAATTAATGCCTATCAGGAGCTCATGGACTATATCTCGAAAAAGCTCAACCGGCCGGTGGTCATGAAGCAGAGGAAGACATACCAGGAGACCAACGAGCTTTTAGGGGCGGGGAGGCTGGACGCCGCCATCATCTGTTCAGGGGCCTATGTCATTGCCCGACGCCAGTATGGCATTGAGCTCCTGGCCATGCCCGTTATAAATGGAACCCCTACTTATCGTTCCTATATTATTGTCCAGCGGGATAGCCCCATTCAATCCATACAAGAACTTAAGGGCAGGTCCTTTGCATTCACCGACCCCCTTTCCAATACGGGATACCTCTTCCCCTTTTATTATCTCATAAGCAAAGGATTCAGGGCCGAGTCCTTCTTTTCCAAGACCCTCTTTACTTACAGCCATGATAACTCCATTGAGGCAGTAGCAGAGGGAGTAGTGGACGGGGCCGCTGTGGACCACCTTATATACGATTACATGAAGACAATTAAGCCCCAGATGACATCAAAGACCAGAGTAATCCATAAATCCCCTCCCTTTGGTAGCCCTCCTGTTGCCGTTCCCAGGGGGCTTGATCCGGGCCTCAAAAGTAGCCTGAGGGAGGTCTTCCTCAATCTGGATTCCGACCCCAGGGGCAAAGAGATCCTGAAAGGGATGGGGGTAGAGAGGTTCATTGCAGGGGACGATAGTTATTACAACGAAATCCGCCGGATGCTTAAGGCGGTGGAGGAGAAGGGGGTCAGTAAGGGATGGTAGCCTTCTGGAAGAAGAAGCTGACCTTTAAATTCTCCCTTATGATATTGGGCCTGGTCTCTATTGTGGTCCTGGCAGTGAGCTCCTACTTGCTTTTTCATGAAAAGAGGGTTTTAGAGCAAGAACTCCAGAACCGGGGCCTGGCCATAGCCAATAGCCTTGCCCGCCAGGCAGGGGAGTCCATCCTCAGGGAGGATGACTATGCCCTTTTCAAGCTAATCCAGATGGTTACCAAAAACCGGGGCCAGGACCTGACAGGGGAGGGGATTATACCCTATGCCATGATCCTGGACAACCAGGGGAGGTCCCTGGTCCACACTGATTCGGGTTTTTCAAGGAAGGTCCTTAAAGACGACTTAACAGACCAGCTCTTAAAGGCAGAAGGTCCCCAGGTCCATTCCCTCCGTTGGGGGGAAGGAAGCGAGAGTGTTTACGACATCTCTGTTCCTGTAAGGATGCGGAATATAAAGATCGGGACGGTTCGATTGGGCGTTTCGAAGGCAGGAATGGAAAAAGAGATGGCGGAAACGGCCATCAAGGTCCTCGCTGTCCTCTTCATATTGATGCTGGCCGGGGCATGGGCAATCTGGCGCTTTTCAAAAAAATTGACTCAACCCATTGAGCTCCTCAGCGAGAGTGCCCAAAAGGTAAAGGCTGGCGATCTCGACCAGAGAGTGGAAATCTCCCGTCAGGACGAGATAGGGGTCCTGGCTGAGTCCTTCAATCAGATGTGTGCCGCCCTGAGGCGGTCCCGGGATGAAATTGAGAGGACCCAGCGGCACCTCCTCCAGACAGAGAAGATGGCTTCCCTGGGGAAACTGGCAGCAGGTGTCGCCCACGAGATAAACAACCCCCTTGGTGGCATCCTGAACTGCCTCCATAACCTCTCCCAGGATGGGATGACCCCGGAGAAGCAAGCTGAGTATATGGCCTTAATGAGGGAAGGCCTCAAGAGGATCCAGAACACCGTGAGGAATCTCCTCCATTTCGCTCAACAGCATAAACCTTCCCTGACCACTACAGATATAAATCATCTTGTGGAAAAGACCCTCTCCTTCATGCAGTACTACCTTAGCCGGAAGGAGATTCATGTGGAGAGGGAGCTGGCCGAAGGAGTCCCTTTGCTTATCGTTGATGAGCACCAGATTGAACAGGTCCTGGTGAACCTCATACTCAATGCTGTTCAAGCCATGGAAGACGGTGGGACATTGAGGATTAAGACGCAGTGGGTTCAGGGTTCAGGGTTCAGGGTTCACGGACAAGTCCAGACTCTATACCCTCAACCCTACACCCTAAGCCCTGATGGGGATTTTGTTGAAATCAGCGTCCAGGATACCGGATACGGGATCCCCCCTGAGGTTTTCCCCTATATCTTTGACCCCTTCTTTACAACAAAAGGGGTAGGGGAAGGCACTGGATTGGGCCTCTCCTTGAGTCAGGCGATTATTGAACAGCACCGGGGAAGCCTCACAGTGGAGAGCCAGGTGGGAAAGGGGAGCACCTTTACTGTTAGATTGCCCGTGGCAACCCAGGCTAGGACGCTGGAGACAAGCTCCAGCGCTACATTATTTTAGACCATAGTTGGAGGATGTAACTCAAGGCTTTAGCCTTGACTTAATCAACCCTAAAGGGTTGAGTTACGTGCGCTACGTATCTTACGAAGGGAGGCAAATGTCTGCTCCTCATATCCTGGTTATAGACGATGAGCCCATGATGAGGGTCACTATTGCCGATGCCCTTGCCCGGGAGGGGTTTCAGGTAACAACGGCGGAAACAGGCCTGGAGGGCATGGATCTAGTAAAGGGCCAGTCCTTCGATGTGGTTATTACCGACCTGAGGCTTCCAAAAGGGAGTGGGATGGAGATTTTAAAGGCTTGCAAGGAGGCTTCTCCAGAAACGGCGGTGGTCCTCATTACTGCTTACGGGACAGTGGAAACAGCAGTCCAGGCCATGAAGGATGGGGCTTATGATTATCTCACTAAGCCCTTCTCCATGGACGAGCTTGTCCTCCTCACCAAGAGGTGCATGAAGCTCCGCTCCCTGGAAGCCGAAAATATCCGTTTAAGGGAGGAGATAGAAAGACAAAGCCGCTTCCAAGGAATTGTGGGTAAGAGTCCCCCCATGCAGGAAGTTTTTGAGCTCATCGAGGCTGTGGCCCAGAACACCGCCACCGTCCTTATTGTAGGGGAGAGCGGAACAGGAAAGGAGCTGGTAGCCAATGCCATTCACCAGAGGAGCCCCAGGAAGGACGGCCCTTTTGTTAAACTTAGCTGCGCTGCTCTCCCTGAGACCCTTCTTGAGTCCGAGCTATTTGGCCATGAGAAAGGGGCCTTTACTGGTGCAATAAGGCAGAGGAAGGGGCGCTTCGAGCTGGCCGATGGTGGAACCCTGTTCCTGGACGAAGTAGGGGAGATCCCGCTTAGTCTTCAAGTGAAGCTTCTCCGCGTCCTCCAGGAGCGGGAGTTTGAGAGGCTCGGGGGAACGGAGACCCTGAAGGTGGATGTCCGGATAATCTGTGCCACCAAGCGAGACCTAGCGGAGGGAGTAAAGAAGGGGGCCTTCCGCGAGGATCTATACTACCGGCTAAATGTTATTCCTATTTACCTTCCACACCTTCGAAAGCGCAAGGAGGACATCCCTTTACTGGTGGACCATTTCCTCCGCCTTTACTCCCAGAAAATGGGAAGGGCAGAAAAAGGGATATCCGAGGAGGCCTTAGGCCTCCTCATGAATTACGATTATCCTGGCAACGTCCGTGAGCTAGAGAGCGCCATTGAGCGGGCAGTGGCCCTGGGCAAGGGAGAGGCCATAGGGCCCAGCGACCTCCCCCTTGCCGTGCGGGAGGGTAGGGGCCTGCCCCCGCCACCCTCACCTATCCCTGGCCGCCCTCTGGTCGAGGCCCTCCAGGAATACGAAAAGGCCTGCATAATAGAGGCCCTCCGTCAGGCAGGCGGGGTGAAGGGAAAGGCCGCCGAGCTCCTAGGAATAAGCCGCAAGACCCTCTGGGAGAAGGTCAACCTTTACGGGCTGAAGGACGCAAATGTTACGAAATAGTGACATAATTTTACGATTAAGGAACATTGAATTTAATTCAATAGAAACAATAGGTTAATCCCTATCACCTAATATCCGTTACCATCAGGAAACTCGAAAGCATATTTCTTTATCCATTCCCCATTCCTTCCATACCCATAACTCCTTGAAATCTCATTAATTCCCGCTATCCGCTTTCTTGCCCTTTTGGC
>JACRGL010000121.1 GCA_016212365.1 Candidatus Methylomirabilota bacterium
CTCAGGGGCCTTATCGATCTGGTCAAAGGGGACATAGGTCACCTTTGGGTTCACGTTATGCAGGCACCGGGTGATGGCGGCAGTGAGGGTGGTCTTGCCGTGGTCGATGTGGCCAATGGTGCCGATGTTCATGTGCTCCTTGGTGCGCTCGAACTTGGGCTTAGACATAGGCGCCTCCCTTCAAAATCGGCTGATAGCCAAAGGTCTGTCTTTATGGCCTCCCTCGGGAAATAATTTCCTCCGCGATATTCGCCGGGACAGGCTCGTAGCGGAAAAATTGCATTGTATAGGTGGCCCTGCCTTGGGTAATGGAGCGGAGATCCGTGGCATAACCAAACATCTCGACTAGTGGCACCTCGGCACTCACCACATGAGCAGCAGAGCGGACCTCGATGCCCAGAACCCTTCCCCTTCGGGCATTAAGATCGCCGATCACTTCCCCCAAGAAATCGTCGGGAACCACTACATCCACCCTCATCACGGGCTCTAGAAGGACGGGCTTAGCCCTTTTGGCTGCTTCCTTGAAGGCCAAGGAACCAGCAATCTTGAAGGCCATTTCCGAGGAGTCCACCTCATGGTAGGACCCATCGTATAAGGTGACCTTTACATCCACCACCGGGTAACCTGCCAAAACTCCGGCTTCTAATGCCTCCCGGACGCCCTTTTCCACCGCCGGGATGTATTCCTTAGGGATCACGCCCCCTACGATCCTGTTCTCAAACTCAAAGCCCAGGCCTGCCTCCTGGGGCTCTAGCCTTAAAAAGACATGGCCGTATTGCCCCCGGCCCCCTGTCTGGCGAATGAACTTCCCCTCGGCCTCGGCGGCACCCATGAAGGTCTCTCGATAGGCTACCTGAGGCCTGCCTATGTTTGCCTCCACCTTGAACTCCCGGAGCAATCGATCCACGATGATATCGAGATGGAGCTCCCCCATGCCCGAGATGATAGTCTGGCCGCTCTCCTCGTCAACCTGGGCCTTAAAGGTCGGGTCTTCGCTGGCCAGGGTCGAAAGGGCAGCCGCGAGCTTATCCTGGCCGTTTTTGGTCTTTGGCTCGATGGCCACTGAAATCACCGGCTGAGGAAAATCGATGGGCTGGAGGAGGATGGAGTGATCCTCGGCTGAAAGGGTGTCTCCGGTCTTGGTATTCTTCAAGCCCACGGCGGCGGCGATATCCCCCGCGCTCACCTGCTTGATCTCTTCCCTTTTATTGGCATGCATTCGGAGTAAACGACCGATCCGCTCCCTGGTCCCCTTGCTGGAGTTACAGACATGGGAGCCTGAGGAGAGGGTTCCTGAGTAGACCCGAAAGAAGCAGAGCTGCCCTACATAGGGATCAGCCATGATTTTGAAGGCCAACGCCGAGAAGGGGGCCTCGTTTTTGGGAAGGCGGGTCTCCCTCTTCCTGGTATCCGGATTCAATCCAACGACAGGGGGTAGATCCAGGGGCGAGGGGAGATAATCCACCACTGCGTCCAGCAGCGGCTGTACCCCCTTGTTCTTGAAGGCAGCCCCGCAGAGGACCGGGGTCAATCGCAGCCCGAGGGTGGCCTTCCGAATGGCCCTCTTTATTTCCTCGGCCGCAAGTTCCTTTCCCTCTAAGTACTTGTTCATTAGACCCTCGTCCTCCTCGGCCACCGCCTCCAGGAGCTTCTCCCGATAGACGGCCACCTCAGCCAAAAGCTCCTCCGGCACCTCTTCCTCGTGATATTCAGCGCCCAGACTCTCGTGGTCCCAAACGATGGCCTTCGTCTTTACCAAATCGATGACGCCTAAGAAGGACTCCTCCCGCCCGTAGGGTAGCTGTAAGACCAAGGGATTGCCCCCCAGCCTCTCCCCCATCATCTGGACGGCCCGGAAGAAATCGGCCCCTACCCGGTCCATCTTGTTGATGAAAGCGACTCGGGGAACCCGGTATTTATCTGCCTGGCGCCAAACTGTCTCTGATTGGGGCTCAACGCCTTCCACCCCACAAAATACGGCAATGGCCCCATCCAGGATCCGGAGCGAGCGCTCTACCTCCACCGTGAAATCCACGTGGCCCGGGGTGTCGATGATATTGATCCTATGGTCCTTCCAGAAGCAAGTAGTGGTAGCTGAGGTAATGGTGATCCCCCGTTCCTTCTCCTGCTCCATCCAGTCCATCTCAGTGGAGCCTTCGTCTACTTCCCCGAGCTTGTGGGTCTTACCGGTGTAGTAAAGGATGCGCTCGGTCGTGGTGGTCTTCCCGGCATCAATATGGGCCATGATACCGATGTTCCTGATCCTGTCTATGGGATAATGGGGAACCACCTTAAACACCTCATAAAGCCTTTAAAATATTACCACCGATAGTGGGCGAAGGCCTTGTTGGCCTCGGCCATCTTGTGGGTGTCTTCCTTCTTCTTTACGGCCGCGCCTCGGCTATTGGCAGCCTCGATTAGCTCTGCGGCCAGCCGTTCTTGCATGGTCTTCTCGTTTCTCTTCCGGGCAAAGCCGATGAGCCAGCGGATCGCCAAAGAGACCCTGCGCTCTGAGCGAACCTCCACGGGCACCTGGTAGGTAGCCCCCCCCACCCTCCGGGACTTGGTCTCGAGGACGGGCTTGACGTTGTCCACTGCCTGCTTGAAGAGTCTCAAAGAATCACCCTTGGTCCTATCCTCAATAATCCTTATAGCCTCATAGAAGATAGCCTCGGCCGTGCTTTTCTTTCCCCGACGCATCATGGTGTTAACGAACTTGGCCACCAATTTGTTGTTAAATAATGGATCCGGGAGCACATCCCGTTTCTCCGTCACCTTCCGCCTAGGCACGCGCGACTCCTTCGTAGTCTCGGTAAGCTGACAATAAAATCGGCACTTAAGATCACCAGGTTCAAGGAAGAAACTTCCCTTAAGTGCCGTCAGGATTAGCTAGCCTTGGGCCTTTTTGCCCCGTAGAGCGAGCGTCCCTGCCTCCTATCCTGGACCCCGGCAGTATCCAGAGCACCCCTAATCACGTGGTAACGGACGCCTGGAAGGTCCTTGACCCGCCCACCCCTGATGAGCACGATAGAATGCTCTTGGAGGTTGTGGCCCACCCCTGGGATATAAGTAGTCACCTCAATGGCGTTGGTAAGCCGCACCCTTGCCACCTTGCGGAGGGCCGAATTGGGCTTCTTGGGGGTGGTAGTATAGACCCGGATACACACCCCTCGCCTCTGGGGAGAACCTTGAAGGGCTGGGGTGGTTACCTTCTTTCTGATTTTTTGGCGTCCCTTGCGGACTAACTGGCTGATGGTGGGCACTATTTCACCTCACTAAAGGCCGCAAAAGCCGGTGGATATTAACAACCACCCTCGATTTTGTCAAGCATTTTTTAATTGCGGAGGGTGGGCCTCCGGGGCCGCCGGGACTTCCACTGTAGCCTCCTCCTCGCCTCCTACATCTAACGCCTCCAACCTGCGACTCACCTCCGGGGTAAGGATGCGAGTCTCGCGGTACCACTTCATCCCTGTCCCTGCCGGGATGAGACGGCCCATAATCACGTTCTCTTTGAGTCCCCGGAGCTCGTCCCGGGCCCCATTGATGGCTGCCTCGGTGAGGACCTTAGTGGTCTCCTGGAAGGAAGCAGCAGAAATGAAGCTGTCAGTAGAAAGGGAGGCCTTGGTGATCCCCAAGAGGAGAGGCTTAGCTGTAGCCGGGGTGCCTCCCATCTTGAGAACCCGTTGATTCTCCTCCTGGAAGAGAACCTTGTCCACGTGCTCCCCTACCAAGAAGTGGGTATCGCCTACTGTCTCGATTTTCACCCGTTTGAGCACCTGGCGGACGATAACCTCAATGTGCTTATCGTTGATCTGCACCCCTTGCAGGCGGTAGACCTCCTGGATCTCGTTAACCAGGTACTTTTGAAGCTCCTGATCGCCCAGGACCGCCAGGATATCATGGGGATTGATAGGCCCATCCATCAGGGGCTCACCGGCCTTGACCTCATCCCCTTCCAGCACATTGATGTGCTTACCCCGGGGAATAAGATACTCCTTGGTAGCGCCACTCTCATTCCTGATGATGATGCGGCGCATGCCCTTAACCATCCCCGCAAACTCCACTTTCCCATCGATCTCGGAGATGATAGCCGCATCCTTGGGCCTACGAGCCTCGAAGAGCTCAGCCACTCGCGGCAGTCCACCCGTTATGTCCTTTGTCTTGGTGGTTTCCCGGGGGATCTTGGCGATTGCGTCCCCTGCCGAGAGTATCTGGCCTTCGGTCACTATCAGATGGGCCCCTACGGGAAGCAGGGTCTTGAACACGGTGATGTTTGATTCGTCCTTTATGGAGATGCGGGGCTGGACTTCCTCCTTGCCATGCTCCACGATAACCTTCTGGGAGAGCCCGGTGACCTCGTCCACCTCTTCCTTCATGGTGACACCTTCTACGATGTCCCGGAAGTGGACCCTCCCAGGCTGCTCCGTAAGAATGGAAGTGGTGAAAGGATCCCATTCCATTAGGTTCTGCCCTGCCTTGACGGCCTGGCCATCCTCTACCTTTAGACGGGCCCCATATACTGCCTGGTAGCTCTCCCTCTTCCGGCCCTTCTCGTCCACTATAGCCAAGGCACCATTCCGGTTCATCACCACCAAGTCGCCTTGGGCGGTCCTCGCCGTCTTCAGGTTATTGAACCTTACGGTCCCCGGGCCCTTACACTCCAGGGTGGTCTGCTCCACTACCCGGCTGGCAGTGCCCCCAATATGGAAGGTGCGCATGGTGAGCTGGGTCCCGGGCTCCCCAATGGACTGGGCAGCCAACACCCCAACTGCCTCCCCCAGCTCCACCATCTTGCCTGTGGCCAGGTTACGGCCGTAGCACTTAACACACGTCCCCCTTCGGGCCTCGCAGGTGAGGACCGAGCGGATCCTGACCTTGTCGATACCAGCGTCCTCGATCTTGGCCGCCAGGGGCTCGGTGATCTCTTGGTTGGCCTCCGCTAGGGTTTCGCCAGTAAAGGGATCCCGCACATCATCCAGGGCCACCCGACCCAGGATACGATCCCGGAGGGGCTGGATGACCTCACCCGCTTCCACCAGGGGACCTACCCAGATCCCATTGGGGGTCCCACAATCTAGCTCGGTAACAATCACGTCCTGGGCCACGTCCACCAGGCGGCGGGTGAGGTAGCCCGAATCAGCGGTCTTGAGGGCAGTATCGGCCAGGCCCTTCCGCGCCCCATGAGTAGAGATGAAGTATTGGAGCACGTTGAGGCCCTCGCGGAAGTTGGCGGTAATAGGGGTCTCGATGATCTCCCCAGAAGGCTTGGCCATCAGACCCCGCATGCCCGCTAGCTGCCGGATCTGCTGGCGGCTCCCCCGGGCCCCGGAGTCGGCCATCATAAAGACGGGATTGAATTCCCCATCCTTCATGGACTCCAGTTCCCGGAAGAGCTCGTCGGAGACCTGCTCGCTCACATGGGTCCAAATGTCAATAATCTTGTTATAGCGCTCACCCTTGGTGATGAGACCATCCAGGTACTCCTGCTCGATCTTGATGACCTCCTTGCGGGCCTCTTCTATGAGCCGTTCCTTAGCAGAGGGGATATGCATGTCGTCGATGCCAATAGAGACCCCTGACCAGGTGGCATAGCGGAAGCCCAGGTCTTTCATGGCATCCAAGAGCTTCACTGTCTCGGTGTTTCCCAGCAGGTAATAGCACTGGGCCACAAGCCGGGTCATCTCCTTCTTATTCATCTCCACATTGACGAAGCGAAGCTCCTCGGGCAGGATCTCGTTGAAGAGGACCCGGCCCACAGTGGTTTCCAAGATCTCCCCGTTCCATTTCACCTTGATCTTGGCTAGGAGCCCCACTTCCTCGGCGTCGTAGGCAGAGCGCACTTCCTCCACGCTGGAGAAGAGCCGGTCCTCCCCTTTTTCGCCAGCCCTGACCTTGGTAAGGTAGTAGCAGCCCAAGACGATATCCTGGCTGGGGGCCGCTACAGGGGTGCCATTGGCCGGGGAGAGGACGTTATTGGAGGCCATCATTAGGACGGCGGCCTCCAGTTGTGCCTCTGGGGAAAGGGGGATGTGCACCGCCATCTGGTCACCATCGAAGTCGGCATTAAAAGCGCCGCATACTAATGGATGAATCTTGATGGCCTCCCCTTCCACCAGGACTGGCTCAAAGGCCTGGATACCCAGGCGATGCAAGGTGGGGGCCCGGTTTAATAGGACTGGGTGCTCGCGGATCACTTCCTCTAGGGCATCCCATACCTCGGGCCGGCCCTTCTCCACCATCTTCTTGGCACTCTTGATAGTAGCCACCTGGTCACTCGCCTGGAGCAGCTTATGAAAGATGAAGGGCTTAAAGAGCTCCAGGGCAATCTTCTTGGGCAGGCCGCACTGGTGGAGCTTAAGTTCTGGGCCTACCACGATCACCGAGCGGCCCGAGTAATCCACTCGCTTGCCCAATAGGTTCTGGCGGAAGCGGCCCTGCTTGCCCTTAAGCATGTCAGAGAGGGACTTCAGAGGGCGATTGTTCTGGCCCTTCAAGGCCCGGCCGCGGCGGCCATTGTCAAAAAGGGCATCTACTGCCTCTTGGAGCATCCGCTTCTCGTTCCGGATGATTATATCAGGGGCCTTGAGTTCCAGGAGTCGCTTCAGACGGTTGTTCCTGTTGATCACCCGCCGGTAGAGGTCGTTGAGATCACTGGTAGCGAAACGCCCGCCGTCCAAGGGAACTAGGGGACGCAGTTCCGGCGGGAGCACCGGGATCACTTCCAGCACCATCCATTCTGGTCGGTTTCCAGAGTTCAGGAAGGCCTCCACGATGCGAAGGCGTTTCACGATCTTCTTCCTGGTTTGCTGAGAGGTCTCTCTGGTCATTTGATTCCGGAGGGCCTCCGCCAGGGCTTTGACGTCTACCTTCTTCAAGAGCTCACGGATGGCCTCGGCTCCCATCCCCGCCTTGAAGCCGTTGCCATACTCTTCTTGAAGCTTTCGATGGCGTTCCTCTGTAAGGAGTTCCTTCTCCTTGAGGAGGGTCTTGCCGGGGCCAATGACCACATACTCCTCGAAGTAAAGGACCTTCTCTAGGTCGCGCAGCGACATGTCCAAGAGATAGCCAATTCGGCTAGGGATGGACTTAAAGAACCAGATATGAACCACTGGGGAGGCCAGCTCAATGTGGCCTAGGCGCTGGCGCCTGGCCTTTGAGCGGATAACCTCCACCCCGCACTTGTCACAGACAACCCCCCGGTGCTTGATCCCCTTAAACTTGCCGCAGTTACACTCCCAGTCCTTGGTGGGGCCGAAGATCTTGGCGCAGAAGAGCCCATCCCGCTCCGGCTTAAAGGTCCGGTAGTTAATGGTCTCCGGCTTCTTCACCTCCCCATGGGACCAGGAGCGGATCTTCTCCGGCGAAGCCAAGCTGATCCGGATGGCCCTAAAACTCGTAGGGTCGATGGGTTTTTCATCAAAAAAACCAAAAAACTTATCCAAGGTTCCCTCCTGCTTCCGTAATTCGTAAATCGTAACTCGTCAATTTGCCCTTCCCGAATTACGGATTACGTCGTTCAGTCACTCCCTAATGAGTTCTACGTCCAGAGCAAGGCTCTGAAGCTCCTTCACCAAGACGTTGAAGGATTCGGGAAGCCCCGGCTCCAAGGCACATTCCCCTTTGACAATTGACTCGTACATTTTGGTCCGCCCTACCACATCGTCGGACTTAACTGTAAGGATCTCTTGAAGAGTGTAGGCGGCCCCATAGGCCTCCAGTGCCCAGACTTCCATCTCTCCGAAGCGCTGGCCGCCGAACTGGGCCTTGCCCCCCAGAGGTTGTTGGGTAACCAGGGAATAAGGCCCAATAGAGCGGGCATGGATCTTGTCGTCCACAAGGTGGGCCAGCTTCATGAGGTATATGTAACCCACAGTTACCTCTTGGTGGAAAGGCTTCCCGGTCCTACCATCATAAAGAACAGTCTTCCCTGATACAGGCAGTCCAGCCTTCTTCAAAAGACCCTTAATCTCCTTCTCGGAGGCCCCGTCGAAGACAGGAGAAGACACTTCGAGGTCCAAGACCCGGGCCGCCCAGCCTAAGTGGGTTTCCAGGATTTGGCCCACGTTCATCCGAGAGGGAACCCCTAGGGGGTTCAGGACCACCTCCACGGGGGTCCCATCGGGAAGATAGGGCATGTCCTCCTCGGGCAGGATCTTGGAAATGACCCCCTTGTTCCCATGCCGCCCGGCTATCTTATCCCCCACCGAAAGCTTGCGCTTCATGGCCACATAGACCTTGACCATCTTGAAGACGCCTGGTGCCAGTTCATCCCCCTTGCGGATGCGGCCAATCCGCTCCTCCAGGAGGGCCCTGAGGGTGTGGATCTGGTCATCGGCGAATTCGCTTAGGCGATTCACCTTCTGCTGAGTCTCCTCGTCAAGGGCCTGGGATATTTCCATCAGCTCTTCATGGGATAAGGCATCCAGGAATTCGGCGTCGAGCTTCTGGCGCTTCCTAGCCAGGGCCTTTTGGGCCCCTTTTGGCTTGACCTCGCGGTTGACCATCTTCCCGGTAAGAAGGTCCCGGGTCTTCTTGTCCCTTTCGGCAGCGATAATGGCGATCTCGTCTTCGAAATCCCTCTGGAGACGGGTGGCTTCCTCTTCCTCAATGCTCTTAGCGCGCTCGTCCTTGTCTATCCCCTTCCGGGAGAAGACCTTGACGTCCACTACCGTCCCATAGATCCCAGGGGGGACATAGAGGGAGGCATCGCGGACGTCCTCCGCCTTCTCTCCGAAGATGGCCCGCAAGAGCCGCTCCTCAGGGGTTAGCACCGTTTCCCCTTTGGGGGTAACCTTGCCTACCAGGATGTCCCCTGGCTTAACCTCAGCGCCAATTCGGATGATGCCGCTCTCATCGAGATCCTTCAGGGCGTCTTCACCCACGTTAGGGATGTCCCGAGTGATCTCCTCCCGGCCCAGCTTTGTGTCCCGGGCCTCGATCTCAAACTCCTCTATGTGGATGGAGGTGTAGCGATCGTCTTTCACCAGTCGCTCACTGATCAGAATGGCGTCTTCAAAGTTATAGCCTCCCCACGGCATAAAGGCCACTAGCACATTTTGGCCCAGGGCGAGCTCTCCCTTCTGGGTGGCAGGCCCGTCGGCGATGACCTGGCCCCTTTGGACCCATTCCCCTTTTTTCACTCCAGGCCTTTGGTTAATGCAGGTGTTCTGGTTAGAGCGTTGGAACTTCTGCAGGGTATAAACGTCTACCCCGGAGCCATCTCCTCCCTCGGTAGCTCGGATTATGATGCGCTCGGCGCTGACGCTCTCCACAATCCCTGCCCGCTTGGCCACGACCACTGCCCCTGAGTCCTTAGCAGCTACGTATTCCATGCCGGTTCCTACAATAGGGGCTGTAGGGCGCAGTAGCGGCACTGCCTGCCGCTGCATGTTGGCGCCCATCAAGGCCCGGTTGGCATCGTCGTGCTCTAGGAAGGGAATCAGGGATGTAGAGACCCCTACTAGCTGCTTAGGGGAAACGTCCATATAGTGGACCTTTTCCCGGGGGACCATCACGAAGTTGCCCCCGCTTCGGGCCGATACTCGGTCACTCACGAAGCGACCTTTATCATCCAACTCGGCATTAGCCTGGGCAATGATAAACTTCTCTTCTACGTCGGCAGTGAGATATTCAATCTCGTCAGTGACCCGACCGTCCCTGACCTTGCGGTATGGGGTTTCGATGAAGCCAAAGTCGTTCACCCGGGCATAAGTACTGAGAGAGGCGATAAGACCCACATTGGGGCCCTCCGGGGTCTCGATAGGGCACATCCTCCCGTAGTGGGTAGGATGGACGTCCCGGACCTCAAAGCCCGCCCGTTCCCGCGATAGGCCCCCGGGGCCTAAAGCCGAGAGTCGCCGCTTATGGGTGAGCTCGGCCAAAGGATTCGTTTGATCCATAAATTGGGATAGCTGAGAAGAGCCAAAGAATTCTTTTAGGGCAGCCGTGACCGGTTTAGCGTTGATCAGGTCATGGGGCATCAAGGTCTCCATCTCCTGGGTACTCATCCGCTCCCGGACTGCCCGTTCCATCCGGGCCAGCCCGATTCGGAACTGCTCTTCGAGAAGCTCCCCGGCAGAGCGGACCCGGCGGTTGCCCAGATGGTCGATGTCATCTACTGCGCCCTCGCCGTGCTTCAGCCTTGCTAGATAGCGGATGATGGCCGCTATGTCCTCCCGCCGTAGCACCCGGACATCCAAGGAAACGTCCATTCCCAGCTTGGCATTCATCTTGAAGCGGCCTACCTTGGAGAGGTCGTAACGCTTGGGATTGAAGAAGACATTCTCTAGGAGGGCTCTGGCGCTCTCGATGGTGGGCGGATCCCCTGGTCGCATCCGCCTATAAATTTCCACCAAGGCCTCCTCCTCAGAGCGGGTAGGATCCCGGAGGATGGTCTCCCGGATGTCATAGGGCTCGCGCTCGTCCTGCCCGGCCAAGAGACAGAACTGAGGAATTCCCCTATTATAGATGAGATCCAAGGCCTCGGCGGTAAGTTCCTTGGCACATTCGATGAGCACCTCCCCTGTCCTCTGGTCCACCACATCGGCGGCAAGGATGCGTCCGAGAAGGTCCTCAGCAGGGATGGGAATCACTCGTATTTTAGCTGCCTGAATCTTCTTAAGGGCAGCCTTTGAAACCCGTTTTCCAGCTGCGAGGATCATCTCCTTCGATTTAGGATCCACTAGATCATGACTAACCCGGCAGCCCAAGGCCGAAGGGGAACCCAGCTCCAAGGTAAGCTCCCTTTTCTTCCCTACAAAAACCGTATCCCGCTCATAGAAGAGCTTGAGAATTTCCTCGTTAGATCCATAGCCGATGGCCCTCAGGAGTATGGTGACCAGGAATTTCCGCCGCCGATCAACCCGGACGTGAAGGACATCGCTTCCATCGAACTCGAACTCCAGCCAAGAGCCCCGGTAAGGGATGAGGCGCGCGAAGTAAAGGAGCTTGCCACTAGAATGGGTCTTTCCCCCATCGTGGTCGAAGAAGACCCCCGGGGATCGGTGGAGTTGGCTCACTACTACCCGTTCCGTCCCGTTGATGATAAAGGTCCCATGCTCTGTCATTAAGGGCATTTCACCGAGATAGACCTCTTGCTGCTTTATGTCACGGATGCTCCTCGACTCCCCTCCAGGGGACTTATCCCAAACCACTAGTCGCAGGGTGACCTTGAGGGGCACGGAGTAGGTCATTCCCTTCTCACGGCACTCCTCCGGGGTGTACTTGGGCTCGCCGAATTCGTATCTTACAAACTCCAGGGACGCCGATTCGTCATAATCATTGATGGGAAAGACGCTGGTGAAGACCCCATGGAGCCCAGAGTCTTCCCGTTCCTCATGGCGTATGTTCCTTTGCAGGAACTGATCGTAAGAACGCCTCTGGATCTCGATCAGGTCGGGAATGGAAATGATCTCCGGAATCTTGGCGAAGCTTATCCGATCCCCAAAGACCTTTGCCTTAACAACTGCCATTTGGATTCTCCTGTTTTTACTTAATCTCTACGGTGGCCCCTGCGGCCTCTAGCTTGGCCTTGATTTCCTGGGCCTCCACCTTGGAGATCCCCTCCTTCACGGCCTTGGGGGCCCCTTCCACTAGATCCTTGGCTTCCTTGAGACCAAGTCCAGTGATAGCCCGCACCTCTTTGATAACCTGGATCTTCTTTTCACCAGCGCTAGCCAAAACTACCGTGAACTCTGTCTGTTCCTCGACGGCTGCCGGGGCCGCGGCGGCACCAGCGTGTGGGGCACCAGCGAGAAAGGCTGGCTGGGAGGCCGAGACCCCGTATTTGGCCTCCAGGGCCTTTACCGCCTCGTGAAGATCGAGAACGGTCCAGCTATCAATGGACTCAAGAAAATCCGCTACCGTCACCTTAGGCATCTCCTACCTCCTTAGAATTGGGATCCTTAATAAAGCTACTATTGCTTTTCCCTTTGAACCCGGATGGCCTCCAATGTAGCCACCAGGGAACGCAAGGCCCCGTGCAGCACGGCCACCATACCCTGTAAGGGGGCCTGCATTCTACCCACCAAGCAGGAGAGGAGCTCCTGCCGGGGGGGGAGCTCGGCTATAGTGAGCACCTCCTCCTTTCCAAAGACCTTCCCCTCCAAGTAGGCCGCCTTTATACCAAAGGTGGGTCGGGCCTTAGCAAAAGAGGAGAGGACCTTGGCCGAAATAAGCGGGTCGCCATAACTCCATGCCACCGCTGTAGGGCCGGAGAAATATGGATCCAGGGCCTGAAGAGGAGTATCACGGGTGGCGATCTTGGCCAACGTGTTTTTTACCACCTGATATTCTACAGATGCCTTCCGGAGCTGGTTTCTAAGCTCAGTGATCTCGGCCACCGAGAGCCCCCGATAATCAGTGAGCAGGGCACTTTTGGCCCTGAGGAACTTCTCCTGGAGTTTGACCACTGTCTCTTCCTTGGCCGCTTTCCTCAATCGGTACCTCCTCAATCCAATGAAAAACCCTAAGTCGATAAAAAGTTAGCGATTCGCCTTTGAATTAGGGCTAGACCTGTGCCTTTATCCTTCCCACGTAGAGATTGGGATCCACCTTAACGCTAGGTCCCATGGTGGAAGTGATAGCGATGCCTTTGAGGTATCTCCCCTTACTGGCGGCTGGCTTGGCCCGGATGAGGGCCTCGAGTAGCGCCTGGGCATTATCCGTGAGCTGGACCGCCGAGAAGGAAACCTTCCCGAAGGGGGCATGAACAATCCCCGCCTTCTCCACCCGGAACTCGATCTTCCCTGCCTTGAATTCCCGAATGGCCCTGGCTATGTCGAAAGTAACTGTCCCCGTCTTGGGATTGGGCATGAGGCCTCGGGGACCAAGGATCTTTCCCAGCTTGCCTACCTGGCTCATCACATCAGGGGTTGCAATCGCCCGGTCAAACTCTAGCCACCCCCCCTGGATCTTCTCAATAAGGTCCTCACAGCCTACAAAGTCTGCCCCCGCTGCCAGGGCCTCCTTCTCCTTCTCCCCCTTGGCAAAGACCAGGACTCGCACAGGCTTACCCGTGCCATGGGGTAGAACTACCGTGCCCCGCACCATCTGGTCAGCGTGCTTGGGGTCAACCCCCAGGCGCACCGCCATCTCCATGGTCTCATCGAACTTGGCCCTGGCTAGTGATTTCACCAGCTCGATGGCCCGCTCCAGACTGCAAGGCCCGACACCGGCTACTACTGAGGCCGCTTCCCGATAACGCTTTCCTGGCCGTCCCATTCCTTGCTCCCTTTTGATTATGAAACAACCTCAATCCCCATACTACGGGCCGTGCCTTCGATGATCTTAACTGCCGCATCCAGATCGAGGGCATTTAGATCGGGCATCTTGGTTTTGGCAATCTCCCGGACCTGGGCTACAGTAACCTTGCCTACCTTTGTACGATTAGACTCACTCGAGGCCTTGGCTATCCCGGAGGCCTGCTTGAGGAGCACCGCTGCTGGGGGAGTCTTTGTAACAAAGCTGAAAGACCGATCGGAATAGACGGTAATTACTACCGGGATGATCAGGCCCTCCTGGCTTTGGGTTTGAGCATTGAAGGCCTTGCAAAATTCCATTATGTTGACCCCATGTTGACCTAAAGCAGGACCAACTGGTGGTGAAGGATTGGCCTTCCCTGCCGGAACTTGGAGCTTGACGATAGCCGTGATTTTTTTGGCCACAAGTTACTCCTTTAGTTTAGAGATATTGGCCTATCCGCTCTCAGCCGTCAGCAAATACATCAAATCTCAGAATAAGCCGACCGCTGACTGCTGACCACTGATAGCTCGTCATACTCGTTCTACTTGCAAAAATTCTAAGTCCACCGGTGTGGGCCGGCCGAAGATGCTCACCATTACCTTCAGCCTTCCCTTCTCCGGCTTCACCTCTTCTACAATTCCCGTGAAGTTAGTAAAGGGCCCATCGACCACTCGCACACTCTCCCCTCTCGTGAAAAGCGCCTTGCGCTTGGGCTTCTCCGGGCCGGCTGCCACCTGCTCTAGAACCACCTGGACCTCTTCCTCAGGGATAGGAAGGGGCTTGCTGGACTTCGGTCCTACAAATCCCGAAACCTTTGGGGTATTCTTGATCAAATACCAGATGTCGTCGGACATCTCCATCCGAATGAGGAGATAGCCAGGGAAGAATTTCTTGAGAGATACCTTACGCTTCCCTTTCTTTAGCTCCATCACCTCTTCTGTGGGGATGAGGATCTGGGAAATCCTTTCCGTAAGACCAAGGGCGGCTGCCCTTTGTTCTATACTGGCTTTGACCTTGTTCTCAAAGCCAGAGTAAGTATGAACCACGTACCAGTTATGTCCCATGCCAAACCCTGAAAACTCCTTTAATAGCGCCAAGAAAGCTCAGCGAATGAGGTAACTCAACATCCTCTGCAAAGTGACATCTACCAGCCCTAAAAAGAAGGCCACAATGAAAACGGAGATGATGACCACTACCGTGGAACCAATGATTTCCTTCTTTTGAGGCCAAGTGACTTTCTTAAGCTCGCTCCTGACTTCCTTCAGGAAGCGATCTAGCTTTTCCCAAACCTCCCGAATGCGCTCCATAACCTAACCCCTGCTTTTAAATCCGAATCGCAACCTAAGTGGCACTCGGAGGGGGGCCGGGTACCCGCTTTGCGGGTGCCCCTTCCGACGCTCCTCCGCCTGAGGCGGACTCGCTGCCTCCCCCCAATGGTTTCTGTCAACCGTGAACCGTCAACTGTGAACTATATTGGCAGGCCTGGAGGGATTCGAACCCCCAACCCCCGGATTTGGAGTCCGGTGCTCTAGCCGTTAGAGCTACAGGCCTGTGGGATTGTCCAATGTCCGTCGTCCAAAGTCGAAAGGAAAAAACACACGGAATTACTATGACCTCGGACCTTGGACTTTGGACCATTCTCTACTTCGTCTCCTTATGGATAGTATGCTTTCCACACCACTTACAATACTTCTTGAGCTCAAGACGGTCAGGCGTGTTTCTCTTGTTTTTTGTAGTGGAATAATTCCTGTGCTTACATTCGGTGCAGGCCAGCGTGATGATCTCGCGCATAACTTCCTCGCCTTTAGCTATTAGCTTTTAGCCTTTAGCCTTTAGCTTTTGAGTCCTTCAATTACCAAACTTTCAATTTTCTGTAATCCCTGCTCATAGTTTTTGCTTCAG
>JACRGL010000118.1 GCA_016212365.1 Candidatus Methylomirabilota bacterium
GGCTCAGGGCCTATCTCAGGTTTGCCAGGCAGACGAAGGACGAGACAGGAAAGAACATGTTCATTATCCTGGCGAGCGACGAGGTAGACCACGTGTCCATCCTTGAGAAACAGCTAGAGAGCCATTTAGAGGGTGGTCCATGGGTTAAGGTTGAGACAAAAGATTCAGATATTCAGAAGATCCTACCACGAATAAGGGAGAAGGCCCCGAAGACCGAGGGAAAATCGGGGTTGCACCAGGTGGATGCCCTCCGGATGGCCCTGGATTTTGAAAAAAGGTCAATGGATTTTTATACCGGTCAGGCCGGGCTTACCCAGGACCCTGTGGCCAAAGAGCTCTTCCAGAAGCTGGCCCGAATGGAGGAGGCCCACTATGAAATAATCCAGGCGGAGCTGGACTCCATAGGGAGGACAGGGTTCTGGTTCAACGTGCCGGAGTTCAGCCTTGAACTCGAAGGCTGAGGTGTCTAGTTCCGGGTAAAATCCCTGTAGCGTCGGAGCTTGTCTCCGACGAAATATCAAAGGAGGCAGAAAATGAGCAAGGAAAGGATAATCGAGATGTTAAACAAAGACCGGGCTGATGAGCTAGCAGCCATAATCCAGTACATGGGCCACCATTATGAGGCCGAGGGGCTGGAGAGCCCGGCAGTAATCGAGATGTTCAAGGCTACGGCCAAGGATGAAATGAAGCACGCGGAGAGGCTTGCCGAGAGGATCGTCTATTTAGGGGGTATCCCTACATATCAGCCATCGGCCGTAAAGAGGGGTGGCGACCTCAGGAAGATGATCCAGGATGACCTGGATGCCGAGAACGCTGCCATAAAACAGTATAAGGAGCACATAAAGGTGGCCGCCGAGTTAGGGGACCCCACCACCCGCCTCATGCTTGAGGAGATCCTCGCTGATGAAGAGGGGCATGCCGATGCCTGGGAGACCACCCTCGGCATAAAGAAGTAGGCGGAAAGGCAAGTAAACCGTCTCAACCGTCTAAACCCTATTAAGAGCAAGTAAAGGGGTGCAAAATGGGAAAGGGGCATGTAGCCAAGGAGTTGAAGTTTACTGAGCTTAGGGGAATATCAAAGAGGCAGATAGAGGAGCATCACGGGACCCTTTACAAGGGCTACGTGAGGAAGCTAAACGAGATCGAGGAGAAGCTCCAGACGGCGGACCCTGCCGAGGCCAATGCCACTTTCAGCCAGATAAGGGAACTGAAGATGGAGAAGTGCTTTGCTACCAATGCCATGTATCTCCACGAGGGATACTTTGCTAATCTGGGTGGGGATGGAAAAGCCAAGGGAAAGATAGCGGAGCTCATAACCCAGGACTTTGGTTCCCTTGAGCGGTGGGAGAAGGACTTCCGCGCCGCTGGCATTGCCGCTAGAGGCTGGGTAGTGCTGGCCTATAACTGGTACGACAGGAGGCTCCACAATTACTCCAGCGATTACCACACCCAGGGGATATGGAACAGCTCCCCTCTCCTGATTCTGGACGTTTATGAGCACGCCTACATGATAGACTTCGGGGTGGCCAGGGCCAAATACCTGGATGCCTTCTTTGCAAATATTGACTGGGATGAAGTCAACAAGAGGGTAGAGGCCCTGAGGATTGAGGCCCATCGAAAAGGGACTATCTAAAGGCTAAGACCATGGACCTGGAAACCTTGAGTGCCCTTTCAATCCCTTCCACATCCAAGATCGTGATGTTTGTCATTGACGGCCTTGGGGGTCTACCTTTTGAAGATGGAGGGATGACGGAGCTGGAAAGGGCTAAAACCCCCAATCTGGACGCCTTAGCAAGGCACTCAATTTGCGGTATGATAGACCTTGTAGCGCCTGGAATCACACCAGGGAGCGGCCCTGGCCATCTGGCCCTTTTCGGTTACGATCCCTTGAAATACCAGATCGGCCGGGGCGTCCTGGAGGCATTAGGAATAGATTTGGAGCTCGACCCTCGGGATGTGGCAGCGCGGGGGAACTTCTGCACTATAGACGATAAAGGGCTCATCACTGACCGGAGGGCAGGCCGGATCTCGACAGATAAATGCCGGGAGTTATGCCTTCTCCTTGAAAAGATAGAATTGGAAGGGACGGAACTATTTGTTAGGCCTGTCAAGGAGCACCGCTTTGTGGTCGTCTTTAGGGGAGAGGACCTGAGGGATGAGCTCACGGAGTCCGATCCCCAACAGATTGGCCACCCACCTCTCCGGGTCGAGCCCAGAATCCCTGAAGCCTCGAGGACAGCCAGAATTGTAAATAGCTTTATAGACCAAGGGAGAAGTCTCCTGGCCGAGAGTAGGCCGGCCAACATGGTCCTCCTCAGGGGGTTTTCCAGGCACCCCCGCCTTCCCACCCTTCCGCGCCTATTTGGGATAAGGGCTGCAGCCATTGCCACTTATCCTATGTATCGGGGCCTGGCAAAGCTGGTAGGGATGGAAGTCCTCCCTACGGGCCCTGATATTTCCGATGAGTTCAAGGCCCTGACGGAAAATTTCAAGGGTTACGATTTCTTCTATCTCCATACAAAGAGGACGGACAGCCTCGGGGAGGACGGGGACTTCGAGGGTAAGGTGAAGGGTATTGAGGAGGTAGATGGATATATCCCTTCCCTCCTTGCGCTCAATCCTGAAGTGGTGGTGGTTACCGGGGACCATTCTACTCCTGCGGCCCTTAAGTCCCATAGCTGGCACCCTGTGCCATTGCTGATCTATTCCAAATGGTGCCGCCCGGATTCGGTGAAGGAGTTTTCCGAGAAGGCCTGCACTGCCGGGGCCTTGGGTCGCCTCCCTGCCGTTCAGATCCTCCCCCTGGCCTTAGCCAATGCTTTACGCCTCACAAAGTTCGGTGCCTGAGGAATAGGCCGTACCCGTTTTGCCCGTTATAGAAGTAGGGGCAGTATCTAAGGATGGGCCCATAGAATAGGATGGATCCTTGTGGGTCTCGATAGGGGTTTGTCTATGGCTTCCTATAGATTCAATCTGGCTATCATCGGCGCAGGGCCGGGCGGCTATGTAGCTGCCATCCGGGCTGGTCAACTGGGGATGAAGGTGGCTTTGGTGGAAAGGGAAAAGGTGGGGGGTGTTTGCCTGA
The DNA here is from genome assembly GCA_016212365.1 of Candidatus Methylomirabilota bacterium. GTDB lineage: Bacteria > Methylomirabilota > Methylomirabilia > Methylomirabilales > JACRGL01 > JACRGL01. The sequence goes on from JACRGL010000118.1 coordinate 3,086, forward strand.
ACTGGGGCTGCATCCCTACAAAGGCCCTCTTGAGGAATGCCGAAGTCCTATCCCTTTTCAAGAGGGCAAATGAGTTCGGCATTAGCTTTGATAACTTACAATTCGACTTTGCCGAAGCTATAAAAAGGAGCCGCCGGATAGCCCAGAGGCTCTCCAAAGGTGTGGAGTATCTCCTCAAAAAGAACCAGGTCACCCTGGTCTTCGGAGAGGCCAGACTTATTTCGGCCAGGAAGATAGAGGTCCGGAAGCAGGAAATGGGCATGGAAGAGGTCGAAGCGGATAGGGTCATCCTGGCCACGGGATCCCGGCCAAAACTCATCCCAGGACTTCAGGTGGAAGGGAAAAGGATAATTACCAGCAACGAAGCCTTAACCCTGGAAGAACTCCCCCCTTCCCTTATTATTATAGGGGGAGGCCCCGTAGGGGTAGAGTTTGCCGAGATATACAAAGCTTTCGGTTCGGAGGTTACTCTGATAGAAATGCTCCCCCACATCCTTCCTTTAGAAGACTCGGAGATATCTACCCTTTTGGAAAAGTCCTTGACTAAGAGGGGAATCAGGGTCATTACAGGGGCAGGGGTTAAAAGAGTAGAACCAGGAGACGGTAGGCTATTGGTTCAGATTTCTCAGGAGAGGAGGCAAGAGGAGGTCCCAGGAGATGTAGTTCTAGTGGCCGTAGGGCGGGACCCGAATGTGGAAGGGATTGGCCTGGAGGAACTGGGTGTGGAAATGGAGAATGGATTTATCAAGGTCAAGGAAAACTTTGAGACCAGCCTGCCAGGCCTTTACGCTATAGGGGACGTGATAGGTCCTCCCCTCCTGGCCCATGCCGCCATGGCTGAGGGAGTGGCTGCAGTGGAAGGGATAGCGGGGATAAAGGGTGCCGGGGTGAATTATGGGAATATCCCTAGCTGCACTTACTGTCATCCTCAGGTGGCCAGCATTGGCCTAACCGAAGAGAAGGCCAAGGGGATGGGTTATCAGATAAAGGTAGGCAGGTTTCCCTTTCAGGCGAGCGGCATGGCTCAAACCATGGGATACGCCGAGGGCCTGGTAAAGGTAATAGCGGAGGCCGACTCAGGAGAAATCCTGGGTCTCCATATCCTTGGGCCCAATGCCACCGAATTGATTGGTGAGGCAGGTCTGGCCAGGAATCTGGAATCCACCGTTGAGGAGATAGCCAGGACTGTCCATCCCCACCCTACTCTATCCGAGGCCATGGTAGAGGCTGCCCTGGCAGCCCTGGGAAGGGCCATCCATATATAGTATCACCAATCCCGGGGTCTTTGGGGCCGTCCTCTCCACCCCTATAATCCACCAGTGAAAGACCATGAATCGCCAATGTCTGGTAGCCAGGCTGGGGATGATTGATTACGGTGAAGCCCTGGACCTTCAATGGGGCCTAGCCCGGAGCCGTATGGCTGGGGATATATCTGATCTCCTTATCCTGCTAGAGCATCCCCCTACAATAACCCTGGGGCTGGGGGGAAGCAGGGAAAACCTTTTGCTGGATAAGGGCAGCCTGGAGAAGCAGGGGGTGGCATTCTATGAGGTAGAGAGGGGAGGGGACGTAACTTATCATGGCCCAGGACAGTTGGTGGGCTACCCCATACTAGACCTGAGGGATCATGGCCAAGACATACACGTATACTTGAGGAAGTTGGAGGAGGTGATTATCCTATCCCTGACAAGGTTTGGCATTAGGTCCGGCAGGAGGGAAGGCCTTACAGGGGTTTGGCTGGAGGATAAAAAGATCGCATCCATTGGGATCCATGTGGGCCGCTGGGTGAGCTGGCACGGCTTCGCCCTCAACGTCAATACGGACCTTTCCTATTTTGACTTGATTGTCCCCTGTGGAATAAAGGGGGTGAAGATGACTTCCATGGCCAACTTATTGGGGAGAGAGGTGCCCATAGAAGAGGTGGAAAATCTAATTGTGACAAATTTTGGGATAGTCTTTGAAGCGGCCATGAGGGAGGTTTCCCTGAGGGATGTTTTGATAGCGTAATTATGCCCTATAGGATCCTGATCCTATTGATAAGGGGACACCGTTAGGTCAACCTTTTCATCTCATAGGGGGATTTAAAATGAAGGCAATAGTGTTTCACGAGCACGGGGGACCTGAGGTTCTGCGCTATGAGGATGCCCCGGAGCCAGAGATCGGACCCAGCGAGGTCCTGATCAAGGTGAGGGCGAGTGGCTGCAATTATAATGACATCTGGGCCCGCCAGGGCCTGCCGGGGATGAGGTTTGACCTGCCCCACATTTCGGGAAGCGATGCGGCGGGTAAGGTGGTGCAGGTGGGGGATGCCGTTAAGACTGTGAAGGCAGGACAGAAGGTAGTGGTCCATCCCCCCATAAGCTGCCGCCAGTGTGAGGCCTGCACCTCCGGCCACGAATACTTCTGCCGCTTCTTCAAGATCTGGGGATTCCAGACCGGCCCACTGGACGGGGGCCACGCCGAGTATGCCAGGATCCCCGAGGCCAACGCCGTCCCCATGCCGGAAAATCTGAGCTTTGAGGAGGCGGCCTCTATCCCCCTGGTCCTCCTGACGGCCTGGCACATGCTGGTAGGGAGGGCCCAGATCAAGGCAGGCGAGGACGTCCTCATCTGGGGTGCGGGAAGCGGCGTGGGGAGCGTGGGGATCCAGGTAGCCAAACTCTTCGGGGCAAGGGTGATTGCCGTGGCCGGCAGCGACAAGAAACTGGAGAAGGCCAAGGAATTAGGGGCCGATGAGGTCATTAATCACAGCACTCAGGACGTAGTGGCCGAGGTGAGGAAACTCACCAATAAGAAGGGGGTGGAAGTGGTATTTGAACACGTGGGGCAGGCCACCTGGGAGAGGAGCGTAGCCAGTCTGTCCTGGGGGGGAAGGCTGGTCATCTGTGGCAACACTACAGGCTTTGAGGCAAAGACGGACCTGCGGTTTTTGTTTAATAAGCAGCTCTCCCTGCTAGGCTCCCATCAGGGAAACAAGGCGGAACTGCTGAGGGCCTTGAAGTTCGTGGAGGCAGGGAGGATAAAGCCTGTCATTGACCGGGTTCTTCCCCTAAGGGAGGCGGCCCAGGCCCAGCAGCTCATGGAGGGGCGGGCCCAATTCGGCAAAATCGTGCTCGTGCCTTAACCACTACGGATAAAAACTATGAATGGTTTGAGCTATGAAGGCCATGGTCCTAAGGAATCCCCGACCAATTGAGGAAAACCCCTTAGAGCTCCGTGAGTTTCCCCTGCCAGCACCCGGGCCAGGGGAAATCCGCCTCCAGGTTCGGGCCTGCGGCCTCTGTCACACTGATCTCCACACAGTTGAAGGGGAGCTGCGCCTCCCTAAGCTTCCAGTTATCCCGGGCCACCAGATCGTCGGGGTGGTGGAAAGCGCCGGCAAGAACGTAACCCGGTTCCGCGAAGGGGATCGGGTGGGGGTGCCGTGGCTCAACTCCACCTGTGGGAGCTGTGACTTCTGCCGCCGGGGGAATGAGAACCTATGCGACTATGCGCGGTTTACAGGTTATCATGTGGACGGTGGATATGCCCAGTACACTGTGGTGTCTGAGGCCTTTGCTTACCCTATGCCTGCTGCATTCTCGGATATTGAGGCCGCCCCCCTCCTGTGCGCCGGTGTCATTGGGTTCCGCGCCCTGCGTCTCAGCGAAGTGCGGCCCGGAGAACGCCTTGGGCTCTATGGGTTCGGGGCCTCGGCGCATATTGTGATCCAGGTGGCCCGGCACTGGGGCTGCGAGGTTTACGTCTTCACCAGGGGCGAAGAGCACCGGCAGCTCGCCCGGCAATTGGGTGCGGCCTGGGCGGGCCAGGCGGAAGATGACCCGCCAGGGAAGCTCGACAGCGCCATCATCTTTGCCCCTGCGGGTAGGCTGGTCCTCCATGCCCTCCGGGTTCTCCGCAAGGGGGGAACCCTGGCCCTCGCCGGCATTTACATGAGCCCTATCCCGGAGATGGACTACGCCTTGCTCTACCAGGAACGGACCATTCGCAGCGTTGCCAACAGCACGCGACAGGATGCCATAGACATGCTGCGGGTGGCGGCTGATCTCCCCATTCGGGCGGAGGTTCAGGTATTCCCCCTGGAGGAAGCGAACCGGGCCCTCCAGCTCCTCAAACAGGGCAAGATCCGTGGTGCCGGGGTGCTAGAGATCTGAAGGAGGAAGGGCCAAAACGGTGCCAGGATCTACTTGTTTCTCCGCTGAGCAAGGCCTGGATTGCAGTGCCTTCTATATCCGGTAGCCTCAGGCCGAGGAGCCTGGAGACCGTGGGTGCGATGTCGATGAGCTTTATTTTGCCGATCACTGCTCCCTGTTTGAATCCCCTGCCTGCCGCAATGAAGCCCGTGGACATGGAAGGACGGGTTGGGAGGTAGCCGTGGGTTCCCCTCGTCCTTTCCAGGGGCCTTAGAAACTTCGTCCCTTCTCTAAAGGCACCGCTTAGCGAGTAACCTTCCTCTGCCTCCAGCCCGAAGGAGGCCCCTGGCATGGTCCCGAGTGCATCCAGCTCAGCCCGACTAAGGACGTTATAAAGCCTCTCGCCGTCCTTTACTGAATTGGCTAAAAGGAGTTTTTCCACCTTTGCAGTTAATTCGGCGTCTTTAGGGTCCTTTACAAAGACCGCCGCGGCGGCGCCAGTGACGTGGGTGAAGGCCTGCCATTCGAGCCGTTCTCTAGTGCGCTTGAGGAGCCCTGCTTTTCGAAATAGGACATTTGGGGCCACCTGGGCACGGATATCCGCGAATCCATGGTCGCCGGTGATGATAATGGCCGATGGGTCAAAAATCCTCGCCTCCTTTAACGCCTGAATCACCTGGCCTATATGGCCGTCTACCCGCGCTACGGCCTGGCGAACCTTCTCTCCCTCCCGTCCCTGGTCGTGCTGGGCTCCATCGGTCTGGACCAGGTGCAATAGTATAAGGTTGGGCTTGTATCTTTTGATGACCTCGACTGCGGCTGCTGTGAGGAAGGCGTCCCACTTTAACCTGTTCCTCGCTACCTCTAATGTCAGGGGCCCGGCGACCTTCTCAACCCGCTCAATGAGCCCAGGTGTTGAATGCTTCTTAATAAGGTCCGCCACCTCCGGATCCTGCCAGTCATACTCGGAGATAAGGTAATCGATCCCGGCACCCACCGTTGATGGCCATCCAAGGGCTGCCGTCTTGAGGCCCTTCTCCCGTGCCGCTTCCCATAGAGTCTTTGCCTTGATGTCACTGGCGAACCAGTACCACCCGCGCCGCTCCCCTGTTGGATCATACACTGCATTGTAAGGGATTCCGTGCTTAGCAGGCCGCACGCCTGTTACTATAGTGGCGTGGGATGGGAAGGTAACGGATGGAAAGATGCCCTCCACCATCCTGGCATAACTTCCATTCTTCATAAGCTGGCGGAGCATGGGCACTTGAAAGGCGGCCTCCCCCTCTCGCAGGTAAAAGTCAGGCCGGAGTCCATCAACAGAGATAATGAGTACATGCTCCGGCCCCTGCGGAGATGCCGGGAAGGCCATACCCGCCGTCAGGGCCAGGAGGATCCATCCAAGCAGCACGGGAGTAAATTTTAAAAAGAATCTACAAGTTTTGCCCATGGCGTCTCTATTGTAAAGTATATCCCTAATTAATGTAAAGGGCGAATAGCCGTCGAAAAAATTATTGACATTTTTAAAAAGTTATTTGTAAATAACCCTGAGAGGAGGGTGCTATGAGGGCTGTCCGCTTCCACGAGCATGGAGGTATAGACAAGCTGATTTATGAAGAAGCCCCGGATCCGAAGGTAACAGGGGCTGAGGTTTTGGTCAGGGTAGGGGCTAGCCTGGAGGTCTTTTTAAGGAGGGTTGGGCAATACCCAGGGTGCCGACTAATTGAATTAATTGGTCAAGGTTGAGAGGTTTATTGAAATAGTGAAAGGCCCCTCTAGCGTAAGCCTCTTTTTTGATCTCTTCAGAACCATAGGCGGTCATAATGACGACGGCCGTCTCCGGGCTTATCCTCTTGACCAGGTCCAGGATTTCTAACCCCCCCTGCCCTCGATTACCTCCTAGCCTCAGGTCTACGATTACTAAGTCAAAGAAATACCTGGATAAGGCCTCAGCCGCTACTTCATAGCTCCGGCATTTGATCACTTCCACTCCTTGGGAACGCAAGCAGTGGGAGAGGCTGAGGAGGATGGTGGGCTCATCATCCACCACCAATACCTTCTTGACCTCGCTCACCTTTCCGTCTCCTTCCACAACAGGATGGGCCTCTAGGTCCCTTTGGCATTAATTTTTAGCAAGTTTCATACCAAAAAAAAGGGGACTCGGCCCTTCCTTCACCCAGGCCGAATTTAGAGGAAAACCTAGCGCTATGAAATGGCCCAATTAAAGGCTTGGTGCTATTTGAGGGAAGATCAGATTCTGACTCCCAAAGGGTGAAAGGTACTCGCCGCCCATTGGCCTACTGGCCAGAAATACATCATGGAGGGAAAACGGGCAGTGGAACAAAAAATCGCAAAATCGCAAGTCTCACCCCAATTTCTTCACATAATTTGTTGATGGTCTTCAGCGTTTATTTTCCCGATGGCTATTCCTTCTGCGTTTTTAATCTTTTTAGCAAGAATATTCTCTAATTCATTACAGCTTGAGATAACTGTTAAAGTATTAATTTTTTCCTTGACATTCTTTGCAAATCTTTTAATATTTAAAACATTAAGGCTTAATTTTAGTTACACTAACTAAATGCGACCAAAAATGAATTTTAACATTAATGAAACCTTCGTATGTTATGGTACATACTTGGTTTCATTTATTTTTTCTTCAATAGTATATCATCCCCCTCCCTAGAGACAACAAAGGCATCGCCTTTCTTGAAACCAAGATGATCTATTACCAATTTAGAGCTTAAGCTAATAGACCCTCTCTTTCCAATTCTCTTTTCCTCTAGTCTACGACCAACTGCTTTTTTAGTCTTAATCTCAGGGATTTTCCCTTCTGCAACCAATGCTTCTAAGTAAAGGCCCTTAACTTGAGCAACTGTCTTCAAACCCAGCTTATTCCTTATCTCTTCAACAGCCAGGCCTTCGCCTATAAGCTTCGCTACCTCTTTGGGGGTTGCCTTCACTTTCCTCGGCATCTAAGCCTCCTTTTGTTAATTAAATGAAACCAAGTATGTATTTTAACACACCTTGGGTTTCATTTACCCTGAGCGAAGCGAAGGGTCTCATCCGAGAGATCCGGAGCCTGTTCCGAGCAGAGCGAGGAATCCAGTTCCTTCGTTTCACTCAGGACCGCTCCGCTCCTCAGGATAAATAAAACCAAATGTTAAATTCCATATTTGGTTTTATTTAAAATTAAGCCTTAATGTTTTAAATATTAAAAGATTTGCAAAGAATGTCAAGGAAAAAATTAATACTTTAAC
>JACRGL010000123.1 GCA_016212365.1 Candidatus Methylomirabilota bacterium
ACCAAAGGTTCAAAGCCGTGGTGGTACTTCTCCTGGGCAGTGGCCGTCACCGTGGCCAGGGTGCGACCGTGGAAGGAGTTTCGCATAGTGATAATCTCGTAGCGGTCGCTAGAATAGTGCTCCTTTGCATATTTCCTGGCCAGTTTTATGGCCGCCTCGTTGGCCTCCCCCCCGCTGTTACAGAAGAAGGCCCGGTCTGCAAAGGAGCTCTCGCATAAGGCCCTGGCCAGGTGGACCTGGGGCTCTATGTGATATAGATTTGATACATGCAAGAGCCTCTCCGCCTGATCCTTTATAGCCGCCACCACTCTGGGGTGACAGTGGCCCAGGCCATTGACGCCAATGCCACTCACAAAGTCCAGGTATTCCCGTCCATCGCTGTCCCAAACACGAGTGCCCTTCCCCCGGACCAGGACAACGGGGAGCCGGGTATAGGTATTGGCGAGGTAACGGTTAGAGTCCTTAATCAGGTCATCGGTAATGGCCATTTTATCTACCTGGGAGCTATAAGCCTCACTATGGGCCATTAGCTCTTAGCTATTAGCCATTAGTTTTTAGTAGGGGAGGACCTCTGTGTCCTCCCTTGGGCGAACAGGGACGTTCGCCCCTACACTGAGGGCTTAATTAACAATCTCCGTGCCCACCCCCTCAGGGGTGAAGATCTCCAGGAGGAGGGCGTGCGGCACTTTTCCATTAATAATGTGGGCCTTCCTCACCCCGCCATCCAGAGCCCGCAGGCAGGCCTGAACCTTTGGAAGCATCCCCTTGCTTATAGTCCCATCGGTGATGAACCCCTCGATATCCTTCCTGCCCAAGGTAGAGATGAGGGTGCCACCCTTGTCCAGTATCCCATCGGTGTCCGTCAAGAGGACCAGCTTTTCTGCCTTTAGTGCTGCTGCAATCTCCCCCGCGGCCAGATCTGCATTGATGTTATAGGTAAGGCCGTCCTCCCCTATCCCTGTAGGGGCAATCACGGGGATGAAGCCTCCTTCCTCTAAGGCCCGTATCACCTCGGCATTCACTGCTACCACCTCGCCTACTAAACCGATGTCCACCTCTTCTATGCTCCCATCCTCCCGCCTCTTACTCACGAGGGCGCGCCGCGCCTTAAGGAGACCCCCGTCCTTGCCCGAGAGGCCCACTGCCCGCCCTCCATTATCATTTAAGAGGGCCACGATCTCCTGGTTTATCTGGCCCACCAGGACCATCTCCACGATGGCCATAGTGGCCTCGTCCGTCACCCGGAGGCCTTCCACAAACCTGGGCTCCAGGCCTGCCTTTTCCATGGCTATGCCAATCTGGGGGCCTCCGCCGTGGACCAGGACCGGCTTTATCCCCACATAGCGCATAAGGATCACATCCAGGGCCACTGCCTTCTTTAAGGCCTCCTCGGCCATAGCCGCCCCGCCGTACTTTACCACTACCGTCTTGTTGTGGAAGCTTTGAATATAAGGGAGCGCTTCTATAAGGACCCCAGCCTTGGAGATGGCCCCTTCCATTTCTCCCCCCATAAACCCCTTTTAGCCATTAGCTCTTAGCCATTAGTCTTTAATTTTTAAATATTTATGTCGCTCGTAAAGGCTAAGGGCTAGAGGCTATCAGCTAATGGCTGTCGTCAGAGAATATAACGGCTCAAATCCTGATCCTTGACGATATCGTGGAGCTTATCCCGGACATAGGGGGCATCGATCTCGATCTTTACCCCCTGCATGTGGGGGGCCTCGAAGGAGATATCATCTAGCAGACGCTCCATGATGGTGTAGAGCCTCCTGGCCCCTATATTTTCGGTATTCTCGTTTACAGTGGTAGCAATCTCCGCTATCTCCTCAATGGCGTCTTTAGTGAATTTCACCTCCACCCCCTCTGTCTGAAGCAGAGCGGTATACTGTTTGGTAAGGGCGTTCTCGGGTTCGGTAAGGATGCGCACGAAGTCATCTTTAGTGAGGCTCGCTAGCTCTACCCGGATGGGGAAGCGGCCCTGGAGCTCGGGGATTAGGTCCGATGGCTTTGAGGCATGAAAGGCCCCTGCGGCAATGAAGAGGATGTGGTCGGTCCGAACCAGGCCGTACTTCGTGGTAACAGTGGAGCCCTCCACAATGGGGAGCAAATCCCGCTGCACCCCTTCCCGAGAGACATCGGGGCCATGGGTGGTCTCCCGGCCCGCAATCTTATCGATCTCGTCGAGGAAGATGATCCCTGAGTTCTCCACCCGCCTTATGGCCTCAGCCACCACCTCGTCCATGTCTATGAGCCTTTGAGCTTCCTCATGGGCCAGGATCCTCTGGGCCTCCTTTACCTTCACCTTGCGCCGCTTGGTCTTCTGGGGAAGGATATTCCCCAGCATCTCTTTGAGGCTGATGTCCATCTCCTCCAGACCCGTGGATGAAAAGATCTCAATCATGGGCATCATCCGTTCCTTGACCTCAAGCTCCACCACCCGCTCATCCAGTTTTCCCTCCCGGAGCCTCTTCCG
>JACRGL010000124.1 GCA_016212365.1 Candidatus Methylomirabilota bacterium
AACGTTCACGGTTCACGGTTCAACGTTCACGGTTCACGGGAAGGTATTTCACTTTTCACTATTCACCATTCACTATTCACTATTCACTATTCAGGGAGGAAGGGATGCCTTACCGTTATGAAATCCGTTTAAGCGGGGAAGGGGGGCAGGGCCTGGTCCTGGCCGGTCTCATCCTGGCAGAGGCGGCGGCCATCTATGATGGCATAAATGCCACACAGACCCAGGCCTATGGACCGGAGTCTCGGGGTGGGGCCAGCAAGTCGGAAGTCATTATCAGCGACGAGGAGATCGATTACCCTAAGGCCACTCAGATCGACCTTCTATTGGCCCTGACCCAAGAGGCCTGCAACAAGTACTGGCCAGACCTCAAGGATTCCGGGGCCCTGGTGGTGGACTCCTCCCGGGTGACCGAGCTCCCTAAAGGGGGGTTTAAGATATACCACCTCCCCATCATCGAGACCGCCAAGGATCAGATAGGAAAGGCAGTTGTAGCCAATATCGTCTCCCTGGGGGTTATCACCGCCATCTCGGGGGTGGTCTCCCGGGAAGCGGTAGAGAAGGCTGTGCGGGCCCGGGTCCCCAAAGGGACAGAGGAGCTAAATTGGAGGGCCCTCGAAGCTGGCTTTAAGCTGGCCCATGCCCAAACCGGGTAAAGACCCTTTAGGAATCAACCTCAGCCACCTAAAATCCCTTAGGTGGTTTTGTTTTTCATTCGGATCCTTCCGGAGGTTTGGGACAGAATCCAGTCCTGGTAGGAGGGTATATCATGGAGCGGACCCTGGTAATCATCAAACCTGATGCTGTCTCCCGTGGGCAGGTCGGGGAGGTTCTCCAGCGTTTCGAAAAGGAAGGCCTCAAGATCCGTGGCCTGAAGATGGTTATTTTAGAAAAAGGGGAGGCCCAGCGCTTCTATCATGTTCATAGGGAACGACCCTTCTTCGAAAGTCTCTGTGAGTTCATGTCCTCAGGACCGGTAGTGGTAGTTGTACTTGAAGGCGAAAGGGCAGTAGCCCGGGTTCGCCAATTGATGGGGACCACCAATCCCTCAGAGGCGGAGGTGGGCACCATCCGGCGGGAACTGGGCAGTAGTATTGAGCGGAATGTAGTGCATGGTTCCGATTCCTTGGAATCGGCATCCGAGGAAATCCCTTTCTTTTTCAACCAGCTAGAGATCCTCTCTTGAGCCCCGGATTTCCTTTTCCCTTGACAAGAGGCACCACGGCCAGTATAATTCGCCAACTTTGGGTATCATGATTATGTCTATCCCCATAAATGAAATCCCTTTGGAGGGTTTGGACCTCACCCTCCGAGAGGAGAGTTTTGATTTAGAGATGGAGGGGGTCGTGGCCAATGCCCGCGCCCCCATTGATCTTGACCTTCATTTGAAGAGGACAGGACTCAATGCGCTGGCGAGGGGGTGCGTCTCCACTCGGCTCAGTCTAATATGTAGCCGCTGTCTCAGGGTTTTTTCTCTAAATGTGAAGGAGGATTTTCAAGTCCTCTATCAGAGGAAGGGAGAGGTTTCGGAAGGGGAACACGAGCTTTTGGCTGGGGAGCTCGATGTGGAGTTTCTCGAAAGGGATGAGATAGACATTGGTGGACTGATTCGCGAGAACATCTTGCTCGGCCTGCCGCTCAAACCTCTCTGCCGGGAGGATTGCCAGGGCCTCTGCCCCCGCTGTGGGCAGAACTGGAATGAGGCCTCCTGCGATTGTGCACCGGAAGTGGGAGATCCCCGCCTCCAGGTCTTGAAGAGGCTCCTCTGAAGGCATAGGGTTATTCGAATAGCTTAAGGGAATAGGGGAAAAGGCAATGGCGCTTCCAAAACGTAGGCACTCAAATTCGCGCACCGGTAAGAGGCGTGCCCATGACGCCCTTACCATCCCCGGCTACATAGTCTGTCCCAACTGCCACGAGATGAAGCTCCCCCATCGGGCTTGCCCCAACTGTGGCTACTATCGGGGTCGCCAGGTGGTGAAAAAGGAGGCTGAGTGAGGGCAAACTTTCGGGCTGAATCCAAAGATCCAATCCCTCCATGATGCGAGGAGCCCGAAGGAGGCCGCAGGAGAGGGGGCTGATGCGCATCATCATTGACGCCATGGGGGGCGACCGGGGAGTAGCGGTGGTGGTGGAAGGGGCTGTGACCGCTGCCAAGGAGTTCGGCTGTTCCATCATCCTGACCGGTATCCAAGAGGAAATTGCAAGACATCTAAAAGGCCAGGGGGCATCCTCACTTCCCATCACCATCCAGCACGCCCCGGAGGTAGTAGAGATGGATGAGATGCCTTCGGTGGCCCTCCGCAAGAAGAGAAACTCCTCTATTCGGGTAGGAATCGAGCTCCTCAAGCGAGGGGAGGCGGATGCCTTCATCAGCGCCGGCAACACTGGAGCGGTTATGGCCACTGCCCTGGTGGTCCTGGGCCCGTTGCCCGGGGTTGAGCGTCCTGCCATTGCCGCTGTAATGCCCACCTTGAAGGGGAATACGGTACTCCTGGATGTGGGAGCTAACGTGGACTGCAAGCCCCGGCACCTCCTTCAATTCGCTATCATGGGCCATATCTATGCCCGAGACATTCTGGGCAAAGAGAAACCGCGGGTGGGTCTCTTGAGCATTGGAGAGGAGGAATCCAAGGGAAACGAGTTAGTGCGAGAAGCCTTTAAGGCGCTGGAGGAATCCTCTTTATATTTCATTGGTAATGTGGAGGGCCGGGACGTATTCAATGGGAATACCGATGTGGTGGTCTGTGACGGGTTCACAGGGAATGTAGCTTTGAAGATCGGGGAGGCCGTAGCCGAAACCTTGGAAGTCCTCCTCCGGGATGAACTCTCCCAAGCCCCGTGGAGCCGTCTCGGCTATCTCCTCTTGCTTCCCGCCTTCCGGCGCTTTAAACGACGGGTGGACTACTCGGAATATGGAGGGGCTCCCCTTTTAGGGGTTAATGGGGTCTGCATTATAAGCCACGGTCGCTCCACGGCCAAGGCCATCAAGAACGCCATCCGAGTGGCAAAAGAGTGTTTGGAGAACCAGGTAATCCTCCATATTCGAGAGGGAGTAGCCCAGGGTTAAAGTGGAGGTCTCAATGCGTTATAGCAGAATAGCCGCCACTGGTTCCTATGTGCCAGAAAGGGTGCTCACTAACTTCGATCTGGAGAAAATGATAGATACCAGCGATGAGTGGATCCTGACCCGTACCGGGATTTCCGAGCGCCGGTTGTCCAGAGATGATGAGGATACCTCGGACCTGGCCGAAAGGGCATCAAGGGAGGCCATGGAGGCAATGGGGATCGCGCCTGAAGACCTCGACCTTATTATGGTGGCCACTATAACCCCCACTATGCCACTTCCCTCCACTGCGTGTTTCCTACAGGACAAGCTTCAGGCCAGGCGGGCCGCCGCCTTCGACATTGCCGCTGCCTGTTCGGGGTTCATCTACGGCCTATCCATCGCCGACAGTTTTATCCGCACCGGGACCTATCATACTATCCTCCTAGTGGGGTCAGAAGCCCTTTCTAAGATTGTCGATTGGACCGATAGGAACACCTGCGTTCTCTTTGGAGATGGGGCCGGGGCAGTAATCATCGCCCCCACAGAAGGGGAAAGCCGTATCATTTCCACTCATCTTTACTCCAATGGGTCCTATTGGGATCTATTGATGCAGCCAGGGGGCGGCTCCCGCTACCCTATAAGTCCGGAGATCATTGAGAAGAACCTCCACAAGATCAAAATGATGAGCGGCAACGAGGTCTTCAAAATCGCCACCCGGGCCATGGAGGATGCCGCCATCTCTGCCTTGAAGCATAACGGGCTCGAGCCCTCCGATGTGGACCTTCTCATCGCCCATCAGGCCAATCACAGGATCATCCGGGCAGTGGCTCAGCGCCTCCGTCTACCCGAGAAAAATGTCTTTTCAAACATCGCTAAATGCGGCAATACCTCCGCCGCTTCTATCCCTATCGCCTTGGACGAGGCAGTGCGGAGCGGCCGGGTAAAGGAAGGGGACCTTCTTCTCCTGGCCGCCTTCGGGGCAGGCCTCACCTGGGGCTCGGCAGTAATCCGCTGGTGAAAGTAGCCATTAGCCTAGCACGGTTGAAACCGTGCCTACAAAGTAGGCACGAATTTATTCGTGCTGAAGGCTAAAAGCTAATGGCTAAAGGCTTAAAAAATGTTTAAGACAAGAATCTGTGATCTATTAGGCATTGAGTACCCCATTCTCCTCGGCGGTATGACCTGGGTCTCCGATGCCAAATTGGCAGCAGCCGTCTCAAATGAGGGAGGCCTGGGAATCATAGCCGCTGGGGCAGCCCCAGCCTCCTTTCTGAAACAGGAGATCATTAAGGCCAGGGAACTTACGCATAGACCCTTTGGCGTCAACGTAGTCCTTCTCTCTCCATACCTCGGAGAGGTAATGGAGTTAGTGATAGAAGAAAAGGTAAACGTGGTCACCACTGGCGCTGGGAACCCGGGTCCCTACATCCCTCGGCTTAAGGAGGCGGGTATCAAGGTGATCCCGGTGGTGGCTTCGGTAGCATTAGCCAAGCGCTTAGAGAGGGCCGGGGTAGACGCTGTTATTGCCGAAGGGATGGAATCCGGTGGCCACATAGGTGAGGTCACTACTCTATGCCTTGTGCCCCAGGTAGTAGACGCCGTGAAGATACCAGTGATTGCTGCCGGCGGGATAGCCGATGGCAGGGGTTTTGCGTCTGCCCTGGCCTTGGGGGCAGAGGGGGTTCAAATGGGGACCCGGTTCGTTTGCTCCACCGAGTGCTCTGCCCATGAGAACTTCAAAATGGCCATTATAAAGGCCAGAGACCGGGACACAGCAGTCACTGGTGGTCGGACCGGGCATCCTGTCCGCTGCATTGGAAACCGTCTCTCCCGTGCCTTCCTAGAGCTAGACGAGCGCAAGGCCCCTCTGGAGGAGTATGAGAAGCTAGGGGCAGGCAAGCTCCGCCAGGCGGCGGTGGAAGGCGATGTAGTGGAGTGCTCCGTTATGGCAGGCCAAAGCTCAGGCCTGGTGAACGATATCAAGCCCGCCAGAGAGATTATCATGAGCATCATGGAAGAGGCCCACAGAACCCTTCAGCGACTCCGGGACCTGGAGGTAGCTTAATGCCGAAGTTGGCCTTCGTCTTTCCCGGCCAGGGCTCCCAATACGTGGGAATGGGAGGGGGCTTTGAACCCCAGCTTCGAGATACCCTTATGTTCCAGGCCCGGGGGGCATTGGGCTTCGATATCGGAAGGCTCTGCCTGGAAGGACCAGAGGAGGATCTGGTCCTAACCGCCAATACCCAACCGGCCATTATGGCGGTGAGCATTATTGCCTGGCATGCCCTTGCCCTGGAGGGGATAGAGCCCGACTACGTGGCGGGCCACAGCCTGGGAGAATATTCAGCCTTGGTGGCTGCGGGCTCCCTCTCCTTCGCCGATGCGCTAAAGGTGGTGCGCCGGCGAGGGGAGTTGATGCAAGAAGCCGTGGCCGCCGGACGGGGCTCCATGGCGGCTATCCTGGGCTTGGATCCCGAAGAGGTGGCCCGTATTTGTCAGGAGGCCCAAGATGGGGGAGTGGTGGAAGTAGCCAACCTGAACTCCCCGGGCCAGGTAGTCATCGCTGGCGAGACAGGACCCCTTTTTAGGGCCATGGAGCTGGCCAAGTCCAGGGGGGCAAAGCGGGTGTTAGAGCTCTCGGTAAGCGCCCCTTTTCATTCAAGCCTCATGAAATTAGTAGGCGAGAAGCTAACCAAGGTCCTGGAATCAATCCCTGTTTCAGACCTGCGTGTGCCCCTGGTCACCAACGTGGACGCTGCCTTCCTCACTGGCGCCGATGAGGTAGTCCCCACCCTAATTCGCCAGGTGAGCTCGCCGGTCCTCTGGCAGCGGTGTGTGGAGAGGTTGATTCAGGCCGGAGTGGATACCTTTGTGGAGGTAGGCCCAGGCAAAGTCCTATCAGGGCTGATCAAGCGGATCGACCGTGGACTGAGGGTCTTCCAAGTGGAGGACGAGGAGAGCTTGAAGGTTACCCTGGCCGAGCTCAAGCGGGCTTCGTAGAATGGATTTGAGCCTGAAAGGTAAGACAGCACTGGTAACCGGAGGGGCAAGAGGAATCGGGAGAGCCATTGCCTTTGCCCTTGCCCGGGAGGGGGCCTCGGTTGTCCTTTGCGACGTCCATTTGGAGGAGGCCAAGGCGGTGGTTGCAGAGCTACGGGGAAAGGGCGCTGAGGCACTGGCGGTCAAGGCAGATGTAGCCTGTGCCGAGGAGGTAGAAGCCTTGGTCAAGGCAGCCTTGGAACGCTTTGGCAAAGTAGACATACTGGTGAACAATGCTGGACTCACTCGAGACGGCCTCCTGGTGCGGATGAAGGACGAGGACTGGGATTTGGTCCTTGGCGTCAACCTAAAAGGGGCCTTTCACTGCACTCGGGCCGTACTGCGGCCCATGCTCAAACAGCGGAGTGGTAAGATCATTAATATTGCCTCGGTAGTGGGCATCAGGGGTAACGCAGGCCAGGCCAACTATGCCGCCTCTAAGGCCGGCCTTATAGGGCTCACCAAGGCTACTGCCCGCGAGGTCGCAGCCCGGGGGATCTCGGTCAACGCCGTGGCCCCTGGTTTCATTGAAACGGGCATGACTAAGGGCCTACCGGAAGAGGTGCGGCAGGACTTCCTTAAGCAGATCCCGCTAGGCCGCTTTGGGTGCCCGGAGGAGGTGGCAGAGCTGGTGGTTTTTCTGGGCTCTGATGCTAGTAGCTACATCACCGGCCAAGTGATTCAGGTTGATGGAGGGATGTTTACATAAGAGCAAAATCTAGCAAAAGGGGGTGAGTCGAGAAGTGGCCATCGAAGATAAGGTCAAGCGGATAATCGTTGATCAGTTGGGAGTTGATGAAGCGGAGGTGACGCCGGAGGCCTCCTTCATTGAGGATCTGGGCGCCGATTCCCTGGACACCGTGGAACTGGTAATGGCCCTGGAGGAGGAGTTCAATATCGAGATCCCCGATGAACATGCCGAGAAGATTGTCACCGTCAAGGATGCTATCGAGTACATTAAAGAGCGCACTTCTTAGTTCACGGTTCACAGTTCACGGTTCACGGATAGTCATTCACGACCTGCGAGGTATGGAATGAGGCGGGTGGTAGTTACGGGGCTAGGGGCGGTGACGCCTATTGGAATAGGGGTGGCTGCCTTTTGGGAAGGCCTCCTCTCAGGCCAATCAGGCATTGACAGGATCACGCGATTTGACACCTCGAATTTGGAATGTCAAATTGCCGGGGAGGTAAAGGGCTTTGACCCCTTGGCCTATATGGACAGGAAAGAGGTCAAGAGGGTAGACGTCTTTATCCAATACGCTATGGCCGCTGCCTTAATGGCCGTGGAGGATGCCCGCCTCGAGATTGACGACAAGAACCGCCACCGAGTAGGAATCTTCATAGGCACGGGGATGGGAGGAATACCTTGCCTGGAGGAGCAGCATAAGGTTCTTCTCGAACGAGGTCCTGGCCGCCTCAGCCCTTTCTTCATCCCTTCCATCATTACTAACATGGCCTCCGGTCAGATTTCCATGCGATTAGGGGCTAAAGGACCTAATTCCTGCGTTTCTACGGCTTGCGCTACAGGTAATCACGCCATCGGAGATTCTTTCAAGATAATTCAACGCGGCGACGCCGATGTCATGATCGCTGGCGGAGCAGAAGCGGTGATCACCCCCTTAACGGTAGGGGGCTTCTGTGCCATGAAGGCATTATCGAACCGGAACCACGAGCCTAAAAAGGCCAGCCGCCCCTTCGACATGCAGCGCGATGGCTTTGTAATGGGGGAAGGGGCAGGAATAGTAATTTTAGAGGCACTGGATTATGCCCTTGCCCGGGGTGCCCCAATATACGCAGAGATTGTCGGCTACGGCATGTCCGCCGATGCCCATCACATAACGGCACCAGCACCCGAGGGGGAGGGGGCAGCTCGGTCCATGCAGGCAGCCCTGGACGATGCCCGGTTAAGGCCTGAGGATATTGATTATATCAATGCCCACGGGACCTCCACCCCTTCCGGCGATGTTTGCGAGACCATGGCCATCAAGAAGGTTTTTGGGGAGCACGCCTACCGGCTTACCATAAGCTCCAACAAGTCCATGATTGGCCACCTCCTGGGCGCAGCAGGGGGCGCTGAGGCAGTGGCTACCATCCTTACCGTCCGCAATGGTATTATTCCCCCTACAATAAATTACGAGTTCCCCGACCCGGAGTGCGACCTGGATTATGTCCCTAACCAGGCCCGGAAGGGAGAGGTAAGGGCAGCCCTCAATAACTCCTTTGGCTTTGGCGGCACCAACGCCACCCTGGCCATAAGGCGGTTCGAGGGCTAGCCTTACCCTTTTAAAATGCCGGTTTTGTGACCA
>JACRGL010000125.1 GCA_016212365.1 Candidatus Methylomirabilota bacterium
CCTGAGCTTACATGGTGGATGACCTCTGTGTTCTCCTTCCGCCTGGGGGATAAAGACCAATTCGGCAACAGGCCCTTCCCCTCTCCCCAAGGGGAGAAGGGAAATCGGTGATCTCAAAGTCTATTTTTCAGCTGCTCCACAAACTTGACAAAATAAGGGTATTATTGTATTGCTTGCTTTGCTATCATTAGGGGATAGTTTGCTATGCTTCATAGGCTTAAGGATACGCTGGCAGAGGCATTAAAAGAGGCGGTTCAAAGGGCCATTCAGTCTGGAGAGCTAAAAATCCAGGAGGTGCCCGAGATTTCTTGGGAGACCCCGAGCGAAGCCGCCTTCGGGGATCTCTCCACTACTATTGCCTTCAGCATCGCCAGAGAGATCAAGAAGAATCCCAGGGAGGTGGCTACGGCTGTTGCCGCACAGTTAGGCCTTGACCCAAACTTAGTGGAAAAGGCAGAGGTGGCCGGCCCTGGCTACATAAACTTCTTCATTAGCCCGGCCTGTTGGCGCTCAGCCATCCCAACCATTCTGGCCCAGGGAAAGGATTATGGCCGTTCTGAGGTCGGAAAGGGGAGGCGCGTCCAGGTGGAGTTTGTTAGCGCCAATCCTACAGGTCCCCTCCACGTGGGCCATGGGCGAGGGGCGGCGATTGGGGATTCCCTGGCCAATCTCCTTCAAGCCGTGGGCTTTTCCGTAGAACGAGAATACTACATAAATGACGCAGGCACCCAAATGGAGATCCTGGGTCGCTCTGTATGGGCCCGTTACCAGGAGGAGCTGGGACGGGAAGCCGCCTTCCCAGAGAATGGCTATAAAGGGGGATACATCAGGGACATTGCCCGCCGCCTTGTGTCTGACTATGGGGAACGGTTTCTTGCCGTGCCCGAGGGGGAGACCATCGACCTCATGTCCGCTTATGCCAGCAGGATTATATTGGGCGAGATCAAGGAAGTCTTGGAAGAATTCGGCGTCAAATTTGATAGCTGGTTCAGCGAAAAGGGCCTGTATGGCGAGGGTGACCCGCTGGAAAAATTTCGCCGATTTGTCCAAGTAAGGGAATTGATTGCGAAGGGCCAAATCTACGAATACGAGGGTGCCCTATGGTTCGGAACAGCAGTCTTTGGAGACGATAAGGACAGGGTGATCATCCGCTCCAACGAAGCGCCTACATACTTTGCGTCGGATATCCTTTATCACATCAACAAATTCGAGCGTGGCTTTGATAAGGCCATAGACATCTGGGGTGCCGACCATCATGGCTATGTCCCTCGACTGAAGGCAGCCGTGAAGGCCCTTGGTTATCCTCCGGATGCCCTGGAGATCCTCTTGGTCCAGTTGGTCAGACTTCTGCGCGGCGGAAGACCTGTAGCCATGTCCACCCGGGCCGGGGAGTTTGTGACCCTGGCCGAGGTGTTGGCCGAGGTGGGGAAGGACGCTGCCCGGTATATCTTTCTTACCCGCCGCTCCGATAGCCCATTGGACTTTGATCTGGAGCTAGCCAAGGCCCAGTCTCTGGAGAACCCGGTCTATTATGTCCAGTATGCCCATGCCCGCCTCAGCAGTATCCTTAGAGAGGCCCGGAAGGCCGGTTTCCCTGAAACCTACGGAGATGCCGATCTTTCCTTGCTCTCCCTGCCAGAGGAGGTCTCCCTTATTAAAAAGCTCGCCTTCTATCCAGAAGTGGTCTTGGGGGCAGCCCTTTTTTGCGAACCCCACCGGATCCCGGCCTACCTCCAGGAACTGGCCGCCCAACTCCATAGCTACTACAACAAGCACAGGGTAATCTCCAAGGATCGGGCCCTCAGCCTGGCCCGCCTAGCCCTGGTGGCCTCGATCCGAATAGTAATATCTAATGCCCTCTCCGTCCTTGGTGTTACCGCCCCTGAGAGGATGTAGGGGCTTGATTTATCAAGCCCGTTTCCCAAAATTGGGTTGGAATCGGGTCGGATAAATCCGACCCCTACCTTTATTTTTCTTGAAAATATTGGGTTTTCTGAAACCCTATTTAGTATGTGGTTGCCCAATTCATTGGGCCTGCCTTAGGCGGGCAACTACGGATAAATCAGTGGAGAGAAGTGGGTGAGGGAATGTTTCTCCTTGACATCAGAAGGAATTGTGTTAGGATAAGACACCCTTTTGTGTAAAAAAGTTATGCTTACAGAAAAAACTCAAAAAATTATAGCCTTAAAAGAAAAGATTAACTCCTACGGCAAGGAGAACCTCTACGACATCCTCCACTTTGTAAGCCATGGCGTTGAAGGGGTTTTCGGGACCCCCAATAACCGAATATATCTGGAGGACTTGACGGAGGGGGTCCTGATCTGCGCCTACGCCCGGGGAGAGAGGGAGGCCCACATACGAGGGACATCTTATTTTATAGACCCAAAGAAGTCCCTGGTCTCCAGGGCCTTTGTTGAGAAAAGGCCCTACCTTGCCCAGTCCCTGGCAAATTCAAAAATGGAAATAGAGGAGGAGTTTGCCAGGAAATTTGGAATAAAGTCCACTGCCATAATACCCATAATTAATGAAGATGTGGCCATCGGTGTCCTTTGCATAGACGGGACTCAAGAGGGAAGGGTTATCAAATCCCACCAGTTAAAGGTCCTAATGGACTTCCTCAGGGATATTACCCCTTCCATTAATATAGCCCGGAAACACCACCAGCACGTCCAGCTCGCCAAGCAGGTGGACGAGGCCAGGAAGAGGGAAGCGGCCTTCCTCATGGTCCGTTCTGCGGTAAAACTGGTGGACAAGCTATCCCTGGCCTCGGTCCTGGTCCCGGCAGAGGGGCGTACTGAAGAGGGAAAGCAGCCCTACCTGGAAATCTTGGCTACCTATGCCCAGGACCCCAGCCACAAAAACATCTATGAGGACAAGAGCAAAATCAGCCTCAAGAAGGGCGAGAGCCTCTTGAGCAACCTGGTAGACTGCGATCCTAGAAATGGGGTAATCTGCAGTCAGAAATTCCTACAGCCCCTCTATTACCCGGATGTTAAAAAAGACCTCACCCAGAGGAGGGCCATGGCTGAGAGGATCGGCCTCTCCTCGCTATATACCGTCCCCCGCTATGACAATGAGACCAGGAGGCTTATATGCATTGTTAATTACTACACCATAGAGCCCTACGAATTTAATTCCTTTGAAAAGAGCCTCTTGGAGAGCCATGCCGAGATGGTGGAGAAGGCCATCCATGAGATTGGAAGAGAGCATATCGAGATAAGAGTCCTTAGTGAGATTAACGAGCTCCTTACTGAGAAAAACGAGAACCTCCCTACCTTTTTGAATAAGGTCCTGTCCAAGGCCTGCGAGCTTATAGGGGCTGATACTGGCTCCATTGCATTAGTTCAGGAAGTGGGGGGCGAGAAATGGCTCTTTGTGGAGGATGCTCAGGGAAGGCTTTTAGGGGCAAAGTCCAGGGAGTGGAGGAAGAAGTACATCCCACCCATAAAAGTGGGAGGGAAGAACCTGGAAAGGGCCGAACGCTCCCTGACCGGCTTGGTGGCCTACACAAAGAGGCCCCAATTACTCAAAAACACCCAAGAGGAGAGGGCGAAAGACGGCTTTTACATGGAGATTTCCCCCGGTGTAAAGTCAGAGCTGGCGGTCCCTGTCCTCCTCGAAGAGGAGGTAATTGCCATCATCAACCTGGATAGCTTTACTGAGGCATTCTTCACCGAGGAGCATAAGCGAATCCTGGAGATCATAGCCCGCCTAGTGGGTAGACACATAAGCGATCTTCAAAAGATAGAGGTATTGCAGCAGGAAGTAGAGCGCCTTAAAAGGGACATCAATTACCGCGACCCCAAGGTCTCCTCTTACCGCCTGGGGAACATAATCGGCAACAGTCCCAAATCTCAGGATATCGTGAGGCTTATCAATACCATGGTTCCCCCCTTATATAACCGGATAGCCCACTGGGAGAGGAACCTGGACAAGGAGGCCACCATCGGGCTCCCCTCTATTCTAATCACCGGGGAGACCGGCTCGGGAAAGGAGTTCATCTTCAACCACATTTATTCCCTCTTAAACGAGATGTATCGGCGTGAGAAAGGGGTAAACGTCGAGCTCCCTATAAAGAAGACCAACATTGCCGCCTATAGCGGTGAGCTGACCTATAGTGAACTCTTCGGTCACAAGAAGGGCTCCTACACCGGGGCCTATGCCGACCGTAAGGGGATCCTGGAGGAGGCCAATGGCGGCTTGGTCTTCCTTGACGAGATAGGGGATGCGGACCCCAGGACCCAGGTCCAGCTCCTCCGCTTCCTGGACAACGGGGGATTCGTGAGGCTTGGGGAGAACCAGACCAGGTTTTCTCGAGTCCTTTTGGTGGCTGCTAGTAATAAAGACCTGAAAGAGACGATTAAGGCTGGCACTTTTCGAGAGGACCTTTACCACCGCCTGAGTGAGCTCACAATTGATGTGCCCTCCTTGAACGAGAGGAGGGAAGATGTCCCTGACCTTGCCACCCACTTCCTGGGTAAACTCTATCTCACCTATAAAGGCAAGGATGAGGATGAAAAGGCCATGCCCTATCTGGATGAAGAGGCAAAAGAAATCCTCAAAAACCATAATTTCAGAGGCAATGTGCGCGAACTCCGGAGCATTCTCCTTCGAGCCCTCCTCTCCCGCACCAATAGAAGGATAGGGAAGAAGGAGATTATGAGGGTAATAGCGGCCCTACCCAGTGAGAGGGGCCCTAAGTCCCTAAAGGATTTGAATGATGTTGCGGCTGAAGAGCTATACGAGGCCATAGTTTCTAAAGGCAGAGACTTCTGGGATGTAGTATACAGGCCTTATAGAAAGAGTGAGATTTCTCGGGAAGTAGTTAAAAGGGTCTGCGAAAAGGCAGGGCTAGGAGAAGGGGGTTCCCTTCCCAGGATTGCCTCCAGGCTGAAGGTCTGCCGGTCGGATTTCAAGGAGCATCCCGAAGATAGAAGGAAATTCGTGAGCTTTAAAAACTTCCTCTATAAAACCGTAAAAATCACCCGCTAACGCCCCAGTATCCCACCAGGTAAAGGCCATCCCAAAAGGTATACAGAATTTACTCTAAATAGTGTAAATATCATACTCAATCTTCCTGGTCCCGCCTTTTCTTGCCTGGAAAATCGATAAGTTAAAGATGGTATATTTATTGCACTTTCTTTCACTTACCCTTTAATTTTAGGTGATATTCATTGACATTTGTAGTTGCCTGATTCATCAGGCCCAATAAATTGGGCAACTACTATGGGTTAGAAGCCCACAAACCCCCTCTCCTCATCCCTCTCCCCCTCGGGGAGAGGGGAGGGTGAGGGGAGAGGAGGAGTC
>JACRGL010000126.1 GCA_016212365.1 Candidatus Methylomirabilota bacterium
ATTCAGGCCAGGGGCAGGCTGTGCCGTGGTAAACCTCATAGCATTTCTTTCCTATTAACTCCCCTGGCTTTTTGCCAAGCCTATCCGCCATGGCCCTGTTTACCCTGCGGACATTGTAATCGGTGTCATTGATGGAGATAAAGTCAGTGATGGAGTCAAAGGTCTTCTCCCATTCTTTCTTGGCCCTCTCGATAACTGCATGCGACTCATTCAAATCCTCCAGCATGTAGAGCATGGCCTTGCGGGAATCTTCCAGGTCCCGCTCCCTCCCCTTGGCCCTTTCAAGCTCTGATTTGAGGCGGGCGATCTCGGCCTCTAATTCGGTTATGTCTTTAATCTCGTCTGACATATTTGGGCTGCATTATTGGCACGAATAAATTCGTGCCTACATTTGTTATACGAGCATTTGTAGGCACGGTTTCAACCGTGCGAAATTGCACGAATAAATTCGTGCCTACAGACCATGCCAATCACAATGGCAATTTGGCTATTGGAATCAATACATCCTCATCATACATATAATGGTGATAACTTGACCATCTATATTCCTCAGGGCCTCTACACAAATTGTGTTTTACTGGGTTGTTGTGGATGTATTCTATATGCAGCCTGTAATCCTCATTATTCCTGACTACGTGGTCCAGAAACTGATGCTGCCATATGCATGTTTTTGCATTTGCACGATCAGCACGAA
The DNA here is from genome assembly GCA_016212365.1 of Candidatus Methylomirabilota bacterium. Taxonomy (GTDB): domain Bacteria; phylum Methylomirabilota; class Methylomirabilia; order Methylomirabilales; family JACRGL01; genus JACRGL01. The sequence continues at coordinate 695 of JACRGL010000126.1, forward strand.
TAAATTCTTTGGCACGAATAAATTCATGCCTACAATTATTTGTAGGCACGGTTTCAACCGTGCTGGGTTCAACCGAGCTGGTTTTAACAGTGCCAGCCCTCCTGTTTATCTCAATAGCGCTTCTCCCCTTTATACCCCTCATAAAATCAGAGATGGTAAAGGCATCGGTGGTCGGTGTTACCAATAAATGCACATGGTCTGGCAATACTACAAAGGCATGTATCTTGACCGCATGGCGGTGAGAGTATTCTCTAATCGCACCGAGCAGTATCAGGACATTTTTTTCATCTTCAAAGACCTGTATCCTATCCTCTGTTGTAGTAGTCACAAAATACAAATGGTTACAAAGATAGAACCTTTTTAATTGAATATTCCTGGTCTTGTATTTTTTCATAAACCTTATTCAATAGCACGGATAAATCCGTGCCTACAATCTACGGTTTTCCTTTCATCCTCTCCAGTTCCTCCTCCAGCTCCTTCACCTTATCCTTTAACTCCTTCATCCTGAATTCCCTCTGGATGGTGGCCTTTCTGAACCGCTCGAGTTCCTCAACCCTCACCTCTAGCTCCCCGGTCCTCTCTGCCACCTTTTCCTCCAGGGTGTGGCTGTATTCCTCTATCTGGGCCATGGAGGCCTGGAGCTGGTCTGCCATTGTATTGAAGGCCCTGGCCAGTTCCCCTACCTCGTCCTCCCCTTTCACCTCTGCCCTGGCCTGGAGGTCTTCACCTCTGAGGCGGCCTGCGGCATGGGTTATCTTTTTAAGCCTTCGAATTAAGATTTGGTCCACCAGGGCTACCCCCATAAGGCCCGTTATTAGCATACCGGATAGGACTATAATTATTATCCGGTTGAGATGGAAGGAAATCCTCTGCTCAAGGCCTGCCATTGGGAAATCGGCCACCAGGAGGCCGAGGGCTTTGAGCTTTGATTCGTGGCAGCTATAGCACTGGGGCTTATTAGTTATTGACCTGGCGGACCTCAGGACTTTCTCACTTTTTTCTAATATTGCGGTCCCGGGCATCAATTCGAGCGGAAGACGATGGCAGACCTGGCAGGAGGCATCCTTTATATCCAGGCTCTTACCTATCTCGCCTTTATCGGATGAGAATACAATTTCGCCTCTCTTGTTCAGAAGGAAGGCCCCTTTGATCTCCCCTCCCCTGGTAATCCCCTCCAGGGACTTTTGCAGCCCCTCCATATCCCTCACCTGCATCTCGTGTTCCAAAATTCCTTCTATATAGTTCACAGTATCAGTGGTGAAGTCCTGGAAACGGGCCTTTTCCTGGTTACGCTCCTCGATGTAAAAAAAGTAGGATACAGGGACCGTTACCAGGGCCAGGCCTGCCAGGATGGAGGCCAGCACCTTGAATCGGAGGGTGTGGTAGAATTTTTTGGTTTTCATTATGTGATAACCTTCCCCTGGATAAATCCAGAGGTTCCAGCCCGCCCAGGCGGGCCTATGAGACTCCTCCGGTATAATACCGTAGGTATCCTTCATACCGGCGGTTTCACACCGCCGGAGCATCATGGGCGTAAGCCTGGAACCCCTGTTTTTATATCAGGGGCCATCCGCCGATTAAAATCAGCGGTATCTAAATAGTAAATAGAATGTAGCGCAGGAGCTTGTCTCCTGCGAGAACGTCCCAGACGAGCTGGGACGCTACAACCATATATCCTCGAAATTGATACCCATGGTTTTAACCATGGGAGGATCATGAATCATTACGAACCGCCGGATTTATCGGGCGGTAATCTCCTCACTCGGAGGTGGGCCAGGCGCAATGGCTCAGGAATACGGTATTTACCAGAGCACGCAAGGACAACTTTTATGGCGGTTTCCATGCAAATCCTGTGCCCAGGGGACACTATAATGGGCTTCAGGCCTTCCCTGGTCCTCAAGGCAGCCCCGACGGTTTCTCCCTTTTCCATCTAGGGCACCCATGAGCCCTTTTCATAGCCCAGGCCCTCCTGACAGAACTGTCCCACTAAGGGCGATTTGGCACAGCCAATACTGGGCTTATCAAGGAGAAGGCCGAGGTGGCTGGCCAGGCCGAGGCGGGCGGGGTGGGCGATACCGTGGCCATCGAAGAGGATGATGTCAGGCCCCTTCTTCAGATTTTTGAGGGCCTTTAGCACCACAGGCCCTTCCCTGAAGGAGAGGAGGCCAGGGATATAAGGAAAGGTCACAGGGGCCCCGGCTATTGCCTCTTCTATTATCTCAAGGGACGGAAAGGCCAGGAGGACCGCCACCGCATACGCCTTCTCCTTTGTCTTTGAATAGGCCACATCAACACCGGCAATAAGGCGGATTTCAGAGACCCGGTTTTCAAGGACAAGGTGCCTCTTCAGCCCTTGCTGGATTTCCCTTGCCTTTTCAAAGGTAACATCCCAGGGGTGGAGGTGATAGGTTCTCATTAGATATTCAAATTCCCGCCTGATAAATCAGGCAACTACTAATAGCCCAGCCTTGCCACCTCCAGCATACCCTGATTGTAGAGCCAGACCAGATCCTTTACGGCTTCCAGGTCGTCTCTAGGCGCCTCCTCCAGGACTGTCCTGATGTCCTTTACTCCGTCGCAAAGGTTGAGGAGGGCCATCTGGCCCTGGGTAAGCGTTCCTTCTTTAAGGGCCTTCTCCCCTTCAGGGGACCTCTTAAAGATAGAATTCAATGAGGGCAGCTTCGCCTTCAAGTTACGCCACTCATCGAGCCTCCGCATCCCCTCCATGATCAATTCCTGATTGCTGGCTCCAATCTGGGATTCTACGGAAGAGTGCCAGGGCTCGAAGATGAAGCCCCCTTCCTCCCAGGTAAGGAGCCGGTAAACCGCCGCTTCCCCCTTAAGGTCCCCTACCACTGCATTGGCAATGGTGCCCTGGTTGAACATCAGATACCCGCTCTGGTCTTTGCGGGTTAAAGTGAGCACCCCCGATTTTCTGTCTACCTCTATGAGCTGGATGAGATTGGAGAGGGAAACGTCGGCCAGTCCCCCGGAGATGCCTCGAATCTGTGGAGCAGGGGCATCCTCTGGCTCAGGCGGCCGCGCCCGGCGCAGGGCAGCCTGGACCCTGGCTTCTAACTCCTCCCAGTGAAAGGGCTTGGTGATATAGTCGTCAGCCCCTGCCTTAAGGCCTATCACTTTGTCCTGGAGCCTGTCCTTCACTGTAAGGAAGATGATGGGAATTGACCTGGTCTCGACGTTGGCTTTCAGGATCTTGGCTACCTCCAGGCCATCCAGGTAAGGCATCATTATATCCAAGAGGATGAGGTCAGGATTCGAAGTCCGGGCTAACTCTAATGCATCTAAACCGTTATAGGCCGGAAGCACCACGTGCCCGAGGGCGGAGAGCCTGGAAATCAGCATCTCCACTATGGTCTTATTGTCGTCCACCACCAGGATCTTCTGGACCGTCATGCTTACCTGATAGCCTCGGCCACCCGCAGGGCAGGAAGGAGGGAGTAGAGGCCCCTTCCTCCTGGGATGGCATGGTCGTCAAGGAAGAAAAGGTGCGGACAGGGCCTTTTGGATGCGAAGGTATCCAGGCCCATCCGCGCGCAGGCAATCTTCGAAGGCGAGGCCCAATCTCTCCTGCCCCCGGTCTCCGGAATCTCGGTTACCAATACCCCTAGATAATCCAGGTATCGAGAGAGGGATGGGATAAAGTCCTCGAGGCGCTCCAGGAGCTCTTCAGCCCAAGCCCCTTGCCAATGTTCGTCGTCTCCGGATGCCTTAATATCATTAAGGGATAGAAATACAGTAGCTGCCATGGCTCGGTGCCCCTGCGGGGCCCGGGATACATCACCAGGGGGGCTTAAAGAGAGAAAAGTCAGGTCCTTTCCGGGTTGAGAAGTGGGGCGATCCCCAAAAATCAAGAGGTGCTCCCGCATCTCGGATGGGAGCACCTCCTCCTTGACCCCCAAGAGGAGGGAAAAGGCTTTTTCCTTTAGAGCGAGGTGGCCCCTTTTTTTCCTTCGCCACCAGCGTCGCTCGAGCAGGCAGGAGGCCTGGGGATAGGCTTGATGCTCCCTTTCTACGGCGAGGTAATGGGCCTGAAACTCCTCATCGTTTGTCTGGACCCGGACTTCCCTTTTCCTGCGGAGATCCATCCCTGTGACCGGAGTCTGGAATTGCATCCTTCCTCCCCCTTCTAGAAAGGCCTTTTCTAGGGCAGTGGCCATTTGAAGCAGGCCCCCCTTGTATCCATAGAAACCTCGGCGTAAGAGGCCCCATAGGATGGCGCCAAAGATGAGGGAGGGTTGCGGATCGGGCCCACCGAAGAAGGACATCAAGGCATTCATGAAGAGGCGGGACTCAGGACCTAGGGCGTAGGCCTCCAGGGCCGAGGCGAGGGTCTTCCGCCAATAGGGGAAAAGGGTTACCCAGGCGTGAAGAGGCCTTCTTTCCAGGGTCCTGCCCTTCTCTCCCGACTCCGTAAGGCTACGCAGATGGGAAAGCGCCTCCTCCAGTCGGGCCATTACACCCGAGAGTTCTCTAAGTCCGATGAGATCGTCGGGGAATTCGCGGCTGATCTCGCGCCAGAACCTGTCCTCCCGAGAGTATAGGCTCAGCCGCTGATTGGGAAAGATTACCTGGAGGCCCGGCTCCAGGGGCACGATTTCCGAGGAGAGCCCCAGTTCCCCTAAAGCCCGGTGCGGTCCGCCTCCTTCCTGAAGGTCCGTCAAGAGACCTCCCATGGGCTCGAACAGATAGTCCTGGCTGCGATAGCCAAGCTGTCCCGTCCTTTCGCCCTGGGAAATGATGAGGACTTTGAGGCCACGCCTTACCAAGAGGGAGCCGGCCAGGAGTCCTCCTAGGCCCGCCCCTAAGATGATGGCGTCATACTCCTTTTCGGACAAGCCTCTCTCCTGTGTCCACCCGGGGTCAGCCCCGTAAGAGACCGTTACACTGATACCCTGGTTTTAAACCGGAGGGAACCCCCTGATATAAAATCAGGGGTTCCAGGCTTACGCCCATGATACCGGCGGTATGAAACCGCCGGTATCATGGATACCCACGGTTTTACACCGTGGGAGGGTCACAAGCCCGCCTGAGGCGGGCAGGAACCGCTGGATTTACTCCAGCGGGGGCCTCCCATGCGTAGCCCGAGCCGCCGGATTCATCCGGTGGAAACCTGGAGCTTTTCTCCTGGCCTAAGGATCACGCAGCGTGCTGATGTCTTTGCCGAAACCTCCCTGGCAAAAACCTGGGGGTCTTGTTTTATCACCGGGAAGGTGCCGTAGTGGATGGGGACTACAACGGCCGGATTTAGCATCTTGGTGGCCTCTACCGCGTCGGCAATACCCATGGTAAAATTGTCCCCAATAGGGAGCAGCGCAACATCCAGACTATGGAGTTTTCCTAAGAGGGCCATGTCCCCAAATAGGCCGGTATCACCGGCATAATAAACGTGCTTACCCTCCATCTGGATAATGAAGCCGCAGGGGTGGCCGGTATACTCGATGCTCTCCCGCACTACGGCTGACCCATGCAGGGCCTGGGTCAATTTAACCCAGCCAAAGGGGAACTGATAGGCTCCTCCTATATGCATGGGGTGGGCCTCGGCCCCCTGGCGCTGACAGTAGCAGGCCAGCTCGTATGGAGCGATGACGGGCACTTTTAATCGCTTGGCAATGGCAACAGCGTCCCCTAGATGGTCATCGTGCCCATGGCTGGCTAGCACTGCGTCCACCTTTACTTTATCGGCCTGAGTGGCAGCCTCCGGGTTCCCGGTGAGAAAGGGGTCTATGATGATGGAGCGCTTACCGTTATCCATGGTAAAGCATGAGTGCCCTAAATATGTGAGTGTAACCATAACAGCCTCCTTTCTCAGCGTTCGGCTCTCAGCTTTCAGCCCTCAGCTTTTAGCCCCCAGATGGCTGACGGCTGGTAGCTAAAGGCTGAAGGCTATAGACTGAGAACTGAAAGCTAATAGATATTTGTTTACTCTGTAGCCTCTACAGGGATGCCATTCTGGGCCAACAGGGCCGCCGTCACCCCCATTCCTAAAACAAGGCCCTCCCCCTGGTGAATCCAGTGGAGCCCGCAGGAGGGGCTCTTGTCCTTCAGAATGGCCCTCTCAGCCCTCACCAGCAAGGCCACTTTGAGGACCTCCCTTGCCCCTTTAATAAAGGCACCTGTAACATCTTGCCCGTCCCCGGTCCGAACCCAGGCCCGCCCGGCCAGCACATCACAGCCGTCACCTCCCACTATCTGGGCCGGTGGTCGTGGCGTGGGAAGACCCCCTAGCTGTTCTGGGCATAGGGGGATGGCCTTCCCTTCGGCCATTAACACGGCCAGGGGCTCTTGGAGCTCGCTTCCCCCGTCATGGCGACATCCCAGGCCCGCCAGGCAGGCGCTAATTATTATCACCTACATCTCCATCCAGGGCTGGGGCAGGAAGAGCCTCTCGTAGGTGTTCAGGGCGAAGCGGTCAGTCATCCCTGCTAAAAAGTCGCAGACGGCCCTCTCAGGGCCCCCCCCCTCGTTGACCCGTATCAGGTCTTCGGGCAGCTCACGGTAATGCTCTAGATAATATTCATATAGCTCCTTCAGGACTTTGGCTGCCTTCTCGAAGGCCTCGCGGCTCCTGGGATTTTGGTAAACCCGCTCGTGGAGGAAGTCGCGGAGCTGGATGGTAGCCTGGAGAACCTCGGCACCCACGTGGATCTTGGGGGAGTCGTAGCTCTCGCGGATCACATCCTTCACCATGGTGTCGATGCGGGCCGAGTAAGATCCACCCAGGGTCTTTACGCACTGACGTGGCAAATCATCAGGGGTGATAAGGGCCGCCCGGATGGCGTCATCCACGTCGTGGTTTACATAGGCGATAATGTCGGCCACCCGCATAATCTGCCCTTCAACAGTGGCCGGGGCCTGAGACTCATCATTTACCAGCACTTCCCCCCGGCCTTTTGAGTGCTTGAGGATGCCGTCCCTCACCTCGAAGGTGAGATTGAGCCCCCGGCCATCCCGCTCTAAGACCCTCACAATCCGGAGACTCTGTTCGTAGTGCTTAAAGCCCCCTGGATAAAGCTGGTTCAAGACCTCCTCTCCTGCGTGGCCGAAGGGGGTGTGGCCTAAGTCGTGACCCAATGCAATAGCCTCGGTCAGGTCCTCATTGAGGCGGAGGGATTTGGCGATGGTCCTGGCGATTTGGGAAACCCCCAGAGTATGGGTGAGGCGCGTCCTGTAATGGTCACCCGAAGGATAGAAGAAAACCTGGGTCTTGTGCTTCAGGCGGCGGAAGGCCTTCGAGTGGAGGATCCGATCGCGGTCGTGCTGGAAGGCTGGGCGGATGGGACACTCCTCCTCAGGGTACTCCCGTCCCTTAGACTCGGCGCTAAGCTGGGCGTAAGGGGAAAGGGCCTTCCGTTCGTTCTCCTCTAGCATCTCGCGGATGGTCATGGGCACTCCGTGCGGTTCACGGTTCACAGTTCACGGTTCACGACATCAGGGATTACGCCATGGATTAAGGGGCGGGGCTCCGGGGGTCTATCGCCGATAACATAAGCCCTGAAGAGCCTATCCCGGGCCTCTGATAATTGAGACTCGTCTTTTAAGTGGAGCTCGGCCAGGGGCCCACCTTCTTCAAC
>JACRGL010000122.1 GCA_016212365.1 Candidatus Methylomirabilota bacterium
TAGCTATTCCCTCCAATTCACTTTACCCCCACATGCACCGCCACGATCCCCCCTGTGAGAAGGTGGTAGCCCACCTGATGGAACCCCGCCTGGAGCATCAGATCTCGAAGTTCCTCAGGGGAGGGGAATTGAGAGACAGACCTGGGAAGATAGGTGTAGGCCTCAGGATTTCCAGAGATGGCCCCGCCCACCAATGGAAGTATCCGGCGAAAGTAGAAGTGATATATGCGCCGGAAGGCAGTGGAAGGAGGAATGGAGAATTCCAGTACCACCACCCGCCCGCCTTGGCGGGTAACTCGGGCCATCTCTTGGAGACCCATCTTTAAATCCCTGACGCTCCTGATACCGAAGGCCACTGTGGTGGCATCGAAGGTCCCTCCTTTAAAAGGGAGGGCCTCAGCGGGGGCCATTTGGAGTTCTATTTTTCCATCCAGGCCCGCCATGTGCACTTTCTCCCGCCCGAGCTTCAGCATGGGCCCGCAGAAATCTACCCCTACAACCCTTCCTGCATGCGGGAATTGGCGGGCAATCTCCAGGGCTACGTCGGCGGTCCCGGTGCAGACATCTAAGGCCTTGCCACCAGAGGGCAAGGCCGTCTCAGCCACGGCGAACCTTCTCCAATAACGATCACGACCGAAGCTCAGGAGGCGGTTGAGGAAATCATAGTAAGGGGCGATGGAGGCAAACATCCCCCGCACATAAGCCCCTTTATCCTCTGCTGGATTTTCTATTCGGAACATAGGCCTTTAAATTGAAATATTTAGCATACTTATGTTACTTTGACCCACACCTCCTGGCCAAGAGGTCAAGCAGGAGGCCCTCTCGGAGCCCGCCTTCACTTACAGTGATTTGGGGGAAACCCCACCCTTCCAGAACCTCTAAGAGGATGATTGTTCCAGGAATGATTATATCAGCCCGGCCAGGCTCCAGGCCTGGGAGGCGCTTTCGCTCTTCGAGGGTCAGGCTTTGAAGATGGGACAGGATCTCCTGGACCCGTTCCCGCTTTAGGACATGGCCATTTACCTTTAAGGGGTCGTAGACCATCATTTTTAGATCAATGGCCGCCAGGGTTGTAGGCGTGCCCGCCGTCCCTGCCAGGAGGACCCCCTCCAGGTTCCCTAAGGCATGCCTGACCTCTGAAAGCCGTTCGCGAACGATCCGGGCTACCGCCTCAAGCTCCCGGGCCTCAGGGGGATCGGAGAGGACATAGGCCTCGGCCAGCTCCACCACCCCCAAAGGGGCGCTCCGGATTACCTCGGGAGAGGACCCCCTGGCCAGGATGAACTCAGTGCTCCCGCCCCCTACATCCACCAAAAGCAGCCTCCCCGATGGCCTCCCCAGAGATGCATGGACCCCCAAAAGGGAGAGGCGGGCTTCTTCATCCCCACTAATAACGTTAAGCTCCAGGCCTGTCCGTTCTTGGACCAGGGCCCGAAATTCCTCCTTATTCTTGGCCTCGCGGGCGGCACTCGTAGCGGCGGCGTATATCTCTTGGACCTGGAAATCCATGGCTATCCGGCAGAAACGTTCGAGGGTCCTCACCGTCCTCTCCATAGGCCCCTGGTCCAGAATTTCCCCCTTGTGGAACCCCGCCCCCAGCCGGGTAATCTCCTGCTCCATATAGAGGGGACGATAAGCAGTACTTCCCAGGGCCTCAGCGATCAAGAGACGGACGGTGTTGGTACCTATATCGATTGAGGCAAGGTTTGGCATGATTAAGGTCCAGGATGGCTCTCGGCCATTAACCATTAGCAAAAACCTTTTTCCTGCCACTCTTGTGGCTGGCTGCTGACGGCTGAGCGCTGGTAGCTTTTCCTAACGATAGCTTCTTGACCAAGGAGGGATTCGGGGTAACAAAGATGGTCTTTTCCCGGGATATGGTCACCACCCCAGGTCGGACGCCTTTAGGCTTTTTCACGTATTTACGCCGCGTGTAGTCTACCGGGACTAGACCAGCCTGCCGGGCACGGCTATAATATGCGGCGAGCTGGGCCGCCTCTTGAAGGGTGACGGTAGAGACTTCCCGCCCCCGGTAGGGGCTCTTCACTACCACGTGGGACCCCGAGGCCCCTTGGGCGTGAAGCCAGAGGTCCTCTGGATCCGCCAATTTCATGGTGAGGTAGTCATTCCCCCGTTTGTCCCGGCCCACCAGGATGACCATTCCCTCAGAGGATATGAAACGCCGAGGTAAAAGCCTGGCAGGGACCCCCTCCCTTTTAGGTCTAGGCCTTTGACGGGTCGCAGGTACTGGCAAGGCCAGCCCTTTTCCTTTGATTAGGCCATCCAGGCCCTGACGGAGTTCGCGGAGGCCCTCCAGACTTACAGCCTCTGACATCTTCTGGAGGTATTTTTCCAGGCCATGGAGCTCCTTCGTCACCCCTTCCAACCGTTCCCTTAGAATAGATAGGCCTCGCTTTGCCTTTCGGTATCGCTTAAAATAACGTTCGGCGTTGGCCAGGGGGGAGAGAGACGGGTCTAGTTCAATGCGGAGGGCTGTCCCTTCAGGGTCATAGTAGTTGGGGAGGGTTACTTCTCTCTCCCCCCGGGAGACCAGGGACAGATGGGCCTTTAAAAGCTCACCCTTAATCCGAAGCCCTTCTGCCCCTTGAGCCTGCTCCAGATCCTCGGCTATGGCCTCCCGCTTCCTCTTGAACCGCTTCCAGGCCCCCGTTAGAATGCGTTCCATCTCCTCCTTTAAACGGCGGGCTTCGTCAACCTTTTCCAGGCGGAGGTAAAAGTCGTGGGCCGCCTGGCTCATGCTGGGGAAGAAGAGTTGATGGGCATGGGGGAATTGGACTAGGGGAAAGGGGGAAAGGGCTAAAGGGGCATCGTCCTCTCCCAGGGTCACCGTAGGCTGAAAAAGGGAAGGGGCGGATACTCCCAGGATCTCTTGAAAAGAGGCCCAGAGCCTTTCCAGCATTACATCCGAGGGGCCTGGTCCGCCCTCAGACCTTAAGGCGATCTCCCTGGCCATCAATGGGCTTAGGCCGAAAAAGGCGCCAGAAAGGATATCCCAGGCCTCTTTTCCCTCTTCAAGGGCTGGAAGGACGATCCCCTGAAACTCATCGAAGGAGGAGCAAGCCAAGGGGTCCCTTTTACCGGAGGGGAGGGGCGGCGCCGAGTAGGCATCCACCATCTTTTGACGGGGCCCGCAGGAGAGGACCTCCAAGGTCCTCCCCGAGGCCCCTTCCACGAGGAGTAACTTCGCCCTCCCCGGCAGTAGCTCGGCCACCAAATGGAGCTCCCCTCCCTGAAAAGGCCCTCCTTTTTTAAAGCAGAGACGGATTACCCGTTCCAGCCCCTCCTGGACTATCTCAACGAGAGACGCCCCGGCGAGGTGTCTCTTAGCGAAATCCCGGAAAGTATGGGCTTTTTCGATATCAAGAGGGAGGGCAGGTATAAGGTGAAGGCGAGGCCTCCGGGGATTGGCGGAGATCATCAAGGGGCACTTCTGGCCCCCCTTTTTAATCTCCAGGACCAGCTCCTGACCCCAGGGTTGGTAGACCCGGTAGACCCTCCCGCCAATCAGCCCTTCCCGAAGCTCTCTCACTATGGCCCGCAGAGTCAATGAATCCATAACTTAGCTCTCCTACTAATCTATGTCAGGATACACCATTACCCATTGCCTGTAAAGATAACATTCCTTTTGCCGATATTTCAAAGGATAGAACCAGTAATCGGCGTTTATTACCTGAAAAAGCAAGAAAAAGTTGACAAAGAAAGTTTTTAATTATATATTTTTAAAATTTGGGGCTTCAAGAAGGTCTTTTATGCTCAAGAGCATGACGGGTTATGGTCGGGGGGAGAGGGCTTATCCCCAAAAGGCTTACCTGGTGGAGATCCAGGCCTACAATCATCGCTATTTCGAGTTCCGGGCACGGACTCCCCGACACCTGGCCCGCCTTGAGCCTCACCTCCAACAGGAGGTCCACAAGCGGTTCTCCCGAGGGCGATTCGACCTCTCCCTTACGGAGCGAGAGCTGGGGGAGAGGCCCCGCAACCTGGTCTTCAACCGGTCCCTGGCTTATCAGTACTATGGGGCATTGGAGGAGCTTAAGGGGAAGTTGGGCCTCCCCGGCGAGGTCACCCTGGAACTCCTGGCGGGAATGAAGGACCTCCTCACCTTAGAGGAGGTGGAAGAAGGCATAGAAGAGGTCTGGCAACAGGTGCGGCCTGCTTTGGAGGAAGCCCTGGATTCTCTAGAGGCTATGAGGGTGCAAGAAGGGACGGCCCTAGAGGCCGAGATAGAAGGCCACCTTCAGTACATTGCAGGCCTCTTGCGCTCCATAAAAGAGCGGTCCCCGGAAGTTGTTCGGGCTTACCGGACCCGCCTGAGGGCCAGGATCCAGGACCTCTTGGGTCAATCTCCGGTGGACCCGGCCCGACTGGAACAGGAGGTGGCGACCTTTGCTGACCGCTCAGAAATCACCGAGGAATGCGTGAGGCTCGAGAGCCACCTCGCCCAATTCCACCAGCTCCTGGCAGGCCCAGGCCCCCAGGGGCGTAAGCTTGACTTTCTCCTTCAGGAGATGAACCGAGAGGCCAATACCATAAGTGCAAAGGCCCAGGACCCCTTGATCTCTCAGTGGGTGGTCGAGCTCAAGGCAGAGCTAGAAAAGATCCGGGAGCAGGCCCAGAATGTGGAATAAATGAGGAGGTGAAGCCTTGCGGCCAGAACTGATTAATATTGGCTTTGGAAACATGGTGGTGAGAAGCCGTATTGTGGCCATCGTCAGTCCTAGCTCGGCGCCCATGAAGCGGCTGAAGAACGAGGCTAAGGAGCACCGCAAGCTGGTGGATGCCACCAACGGGAGGCGGACTCGCTCCATCATCGTCACTGACAGTGACCACATTATCCTCTCCGCTATCCAGACGGAGACTGTAGCCCAAAGGCTCCAGACGGAGGAGGGGTGTAATAAGGCCCCCAGCTAGGCCGAAGGGACATGGACCTGCGCCGACTACTCATTGTAGTCTCCGCCCCTTCAGGGGCCGGGAAAACGTCTCTTTGCGAGAAGGTGGCATCAAGCCTCCCTGACCTCGTCCATTCCGTCTCTTACACCACCCGCTCTCCCCGCCCTGACGAGCAAGAGGGAAAGGATTATTATTTCATCGAGGAGGCCGAATTCTTACGCATGATGGAACGAGGCGATTTCGCGGAATGGGCCCGGGTTCATGGGAACCTCTATGGAACTTCCCGCTTGCTCCTGGAAAAGTATTTCCAAGATGAGAAAGACGTGATCTTAGACATAGATACTCAGGGGGCAGCCCAATTACGTCAGACTTACCCCCATGGGATCTTCATATACATCCTCCCCCCCTCCCTGGAGATGTTAGAGGCCCGGCTCCGCCACCGGAAGACCGACCCCGAGGAGGAAATCCAGCGACGCCTGAAAAAGGCCAAGGAGGAGATAAAACACTACAGCGGGTATCAATACGTCATCGTCAATGATGTCTTCGAAAAGGCCGTCCATCAGCTTGCCTCTATAATTATAGCCGAAAGGTGTAAGAGTTCTCGCTTCGACCTCTCTTCCTTTAAGGAGCTATCCTTGGACGAGCTCTAATGGCTAGGGCGCCCTAATGCCCTGCCTTTCTTTTGACCAAACCTTTTTTGGAGGTGAAGAATCGTCATGCCACTAATACCCATTGAAGAACTGCTCGAGCAGGTGGACAGCAAATACCGCCTGGTAATGATCGCTGCTAATAGGAGTAAACAGCTCAACAAGGGGGCTTCGCCCATGATCCAGGCCAAGGGGCGAAAGCCCACCTACATCGCCTTGGAAGAGATAGCCCAGGGTGCCCTAAAATACGAGTTGAGCCCTGCTGAGGAGGAGAGGGTCAAGGGCCTGGCAGCGGAGGAGCTGGTAAAGCCCACTTGGTTCCGCGACTTGGCTCCTGAAGCAGCCCTAGTAGAGGGAGGGATTGAGGAAGAGGAGGAGCTGGAGGAGGAAGAGGAGTATGAGGAAGAGGAGGAGCTGGAGGAGGAAGGGCCCGAGGTCGTCGAAGAGAAAACGGGCCTAGGAGAGGAGGGGGCCGAGGAGGAGACGGAGGAGGAAGAGTAGAAGGTAAGGGACCTCAAAGCCCTGGGTGGGAATAAAAGATGCCGGATAGGGAAGAGGAGCGCCGCCGATTTTTCGTGGAGAGGGCCTTACAGGGGAGGTTCATGGGATACACCGTGATCATCCTTGTCCTCTACTCCCTCTTTCTACTCTTCATCCAGAAGCTCTACACCATGATGGTGCTCCCCATCCTCTTCCTCATTGCCGTAGTAGGGATCCTCCTCATCATTCTGCTCCCTTCCATGTTCTTCACCCATCGCTTCTTTGGCCCCCTCTCCCGGCTGGAACGGCATGCCCAGTTGATGGCCAGCCGGGACCTCTCCCAGAAGATCCGCCTCCGCAGGGGCGACAATGAAGCTATTCGCCGCCTGGCAGACTGCTTCAATTCCTTCTCCCAAAATCTGAAAGAATCCCTGGCCGAGGCCCAACGCCTCCATGCCCTGCTCCAAGAAAAGACCGCCCGCCTGACCGCCATCCTAGAAGGGGGAAAGCCCTACCGAGAGGACCCTGTAGCCTTGATGGAAGAGATCCGTAGCCTTCAAAATGAGCTCGATCAGCTCCTCCAGAGCTTCAAACTGATCTAAAGGAAACCGGGCCAGCCATGACCCCCTGGGAGAAAGCCCGAAGGATGGTTTTAGAAGCCGTCAGCCCCCTTGGCGAGGAAGTGGAGGAGATTCCTGCCGCTTTAAGGCGTATCCTGGCTGAGGAGGTCATAGCCCGGGAGGCCTTTCCCCCCCGAGATAGGGCCGCGGTTGATGGCTATGCCCTTTGCTACCGCGATACCGCAGAGGCCTTACCTGGGCTACCATCTCAACTCCGGGTGATCGGTGTGGTCCCCGCTGGTGATAGGGCTAGTAAGAAGCTGGCCATGGGGCAGGCACTCCGCATCATGACTGGTGCTCCTCTCCCGGATGGGGCCGATGCCGTACTCAAAAGGGAGGATGCTCGCCTGGAGGGGGATTGCCTCCTTGTCACCGCCCCCATCCCCCCAGGGACTCATGTCATCCAGGCGGGAAGAGAGTTTCAGTCCGGGGAGAGGGTGTTAGAAAAAGGCGTCCTCCTGGGCCCATCTGAGATTGGCCTTCTCGCTTCCCTGGGCTATAGCAAGGTGGCCGTCTACCGGCGTCCTGTGGCGGCCATTCTCTCTATTGGCGATGAGCTGGTGGAGCTAGGGGGAGGGGGCACCGGGGTCTTTAATAGTAACAGCTATGCCCTTGCCGCCCAGGCTGCCCAGGCCGGGGCCCTCCCCCTTTCCTTAGGAATCACCAGGGATAAGGTGGAGGATATCCAGGCCCGGATGGTGCAAGGCCTGGCAGCTGATCTTTTGGTTACTGCCGGGGGGAGTGGTGGTGGAGATTATGATCTTGTCGCTGAAGCCCTGCAAGCCCTAGAGGCAGACATCAAATTCCAGGGGGTGGCTCTCCGTCCGGGCAAAACCACTCGCTTTGCCTTAAAATCCGGCAAGCCCATCTTCTGCCTTCCGGGAAGGCCAACGGCTGCTTTCGTGGCCTTCGAGGTTCTGATAAGGCCAGCCATCCTGGCGATGATGGGGCATCCTCGGCCTTTCACGCCCCTCCTTTGGGCGGTGGCGAAAAGGGAAATCCAAATAAGGCCCGGGCCTCCAAAGTTTCTCCCTGCAAAGCTTTTCTACCAGGGGGATGAACTGGGTATCCTCCCTATTGACGAGGGCCGGGGTGAAAGCTTAAGGTCTTTGGCCCAGGCCGACGCCCTGGCCATCATCCCGGAAGGGACTACAGTGGTAAAGGTCGGGGAAAGGATTCAAGTTCAGTTAATTAAATCTTTTCTATCCTAAAAATAAGGGGGATCAATGGTTCCTATAATCTCCGTTGTAGGTAAGTCTGACAGCGGGAAGACGACCCTCATTGAGAAGCTGGTCAAAGAGCTCAAGGGCCGAGGCTATAGGGTAGGCACCGTCAAGCACGACTACCACGGCTTCGAGGTCGATAAGGAGGGAAAGGATAGCTGGCGCCATGGCCAGGCCGGCGCAGATACAGTGGCCATCTCCTCCCCCACCAAACTGGCCTTGATCAAGAAGGTGGAAGGGGAGATCCCCTTAAAGGAGCTGGGTGGCCTCTTTTTTGAAGATGTAGACATTGTCCTCACTGAAGGCTATAAATCAGGGCCCATGCCCAAGATCGAGGTCCACCGGGCTACTCTGGGCCCCGAGCTTCTCTGCACCAAGAAGGAAGACAGGCTCATCGCTGTTGCCTCAGACGAGGGCCTCGCCATGGACGTTCCGTGTTTCCATATCGACGATGTTACCTCCCTGGCTGACTACATTGAAGGGCGTTATCTCAAAAAGAAGGCGAAGGGGGAGAGGAAAGGTGGGGCCCGAGTGGAGCTATCGGTCAACGGCCGACGCATCCCTATAAAAGGCTTCGTCCAGGACACTATTAGGGCTACGGTCCTGGGCCTCATCTCCACCCTCAAGGGGACCCAGGAGGCCCGCCGGGTAGAGCTTTCCATCGAGGAGGAGGAATGACCGCAGCCATCCTGGCAGGGGGAAAGGGGACCCGCATCGGCACTAATAAGGCCTTCCTGGAGATCGGGGGGAAGCCTCTGATCGAGATCCTTCTGGAGAAGGTTGAGGGCCTCTTCGAGGAGGTCCATATAATAGCCAATTCTCCTCATCTATACGAATATTTGAATGCAAAGGTTTCCGCCGACATGATCCCGGGAAGGGGCTCCCTGGGCGGGATCTATACTGCTCTTCGGCTGGCCTCCTTTCCCCAGGCCTTCTGCCTGGCCTGCGACATGCCCTTCATCGAGCCGGGCTTCATCCGTTATATGATGGAGGTTGCGGCCGGCTATGACATTGTAATCCCTAAGACCGCCGATGGCCTGGAGCCGCTCCACGCCATCTACTCCAAGGCCTGCATTCCCCATATCGAGCGCCTCATGCAGGCGGACGACCTCAAGATCATTCACTTCTTCAGCGAGATGCGGGCAAGGGTCCTGGAGGAGGAAATCCACCCCTTCGACCCACACGGTATGCTCTTCTTTAACATTAATACCCCTGAGGATTTGAAGAAGGCCAGGAGACACTGGCAGATGCTTGAGGGGAAAGCGACCTTTTAATAAATGTAGCGCTGGAGCTTGCCTCCGCGAAATATAAGGGAGACTAGCCCCTAAGGTTCAAGCCCTATTGTCCACCCTCTATGAATGATAACCATGTCAGTCAGTAGCATTGGAGGTGTGTAATGGCCATACGGTATATCCTGAGCGAATATGTGGACCAGGCTATGGCACAAGCTTTCTACGATAAGCTGGAAGACGGCACATTCGCTGGTCGGATTCCTTCTTGCAAAGGAGTCGTAGCATTTGGAGCTACATTGCGCGAGTGTGAGGATGAGTTACGTTCAACGCTCGAAGATTGGATTCTGGTTGGGTTGAAACTGGGTCATACTTTGCCAGTGATTGGAAGCATTGATCTAAACAAGGAGCCGATCCGTGAGCCGGTGGACACCGTGTAAACGGCGGGATTTTATTCGGCGATTGCACCAACTTGGCTTTGATGGCCCCTTTTCTGGAACCCGGCATCAATTTATGGTCTATGAGCAACACCGCCTGGCTATCCCCTCTAATGCCGAGTACTCTGTAGCCCAGCTTCGGATGATGCTTCGGGAAGTGCAGGAGCTCATAGGTCGTGAAATTACGGTTGAGGAGTGGAATCAATTATAGTTGGTATGTCCGAAACTCTTCGGATATGAACTAATACAGACGCACGAATATTTGCTACATCCTACTCGATTCCCCCTCACCTTTCTCCTCTCCCCTGTGGGGAGAGGATTGGGGAGAGGGGGCAGGATAATAGAGAAGGGCTATTTAATCGTTAGGCCTGAAGAATAAAGTTCACAAATCGGAAAGGGGGTATTACTAAAATGGATTGGGGAATGAAAAACCGTATGGCACAACTAATCCAACCAGACGGCCATTGTTTATTTCTGCCGATAGACCATGGATATTTTCAAGGGCCCACTTGGAGATTAGAAAAACCAGGCGAAACTATTAAGCCGCTTCTCCCTTATTGTGATGCCCTCTTTGTAACGAGGGGGGTGTTGCGCTCATCAGTAGACCCTGGGAACAGTAAACCAATCATTCTCAGGGTATCTGGCGGGGCCAGCATGGTTGGGAAAGACCTGGCCAACGAAGGGGTCACTACCTCTATAAAAGAAGCTATCCGCCTCAATGTGGCTGCTGTGGGTATTTCTCTATATGTAGGTAGTGATTATGAGCATCAAACCCTATTAAATCTAGCAAGGCTTGTTAATGAAGGCGAAGAGTATGGCATTCCAGTAATGGCAGTTATCGCGGTTGGTAAAGAGCTAGAAAAACGAGATGCCCGCTACCTCGCTTTAAGCTGTCGTATCGCTGCCGAACTGGGCGCACGGCTAGTAAAAACCCACTGGTGTGCGGATGGCTTTGAAAAGGTAGTAAGTGGCTGCCCTGTCCCAGTGGTTATAGCAGGTGGACCCAAATGTGACACAGAGCTAGAGGTGTTCGAGTTTGTTCATGACGGTATGCAAAAAGGTGCTATAGGTGTGAATCTTGGAAGGAACATCTGGCAAAATGACTACCCTGTGGCCATGATCAAGGCTTTGCGTGCCATCGTTCATGAAAATGCTACTGTTAAAGGAGCCTATGAGATATTTGCTCACGAGAAGACATTATGCGTGTAGCAATGTACTACAACAACAGGGATGTGAGGTTGGAGGAGATACCGACTCCAAAAATTGGCCCTGGCGAGCTATTGGTAAAAGTACTGGCCAGTGGTATCTGTGGCAGTGATGTGATGGAATGGTATCGCATTAAAAGGGCACCCCTGGTCCTCGGCCATGAGATCACAGGGGAGATTGTGGCCATTGGAGAGGGTGTGGAGCGTTACAAAATCGGTGACAGGGTCTTTGTCTCCCATCATGTCCCTTGCAATACATGCCTCTACTGCCTGAGGGGTTACCATACTGTGTGCGAGACCTTGCGCAACACGAATTTTGACCCTGGGGGCTTTGCCGAATACATCCGTGTGCCAAGAATCAACGTGGACCGAGGTGTATTTGTGCTCCCTCACGAGGTGCCATTCGAAGACGGAGTGTTTATCGAGCCGTTGGCCTGCGTGGCACGCGGGCAAAGATTAGCGCGCATACAGCCAGGCCAAACCGTCCTCGTAATCGGTAGCGGTATTTCTGGGCTCCTCCATATAGCCCTGGCCCGGGCACTGGGGGCTGGACTGGTGATTGCTACGGATATCAATGAATATCGCCTGAAGGCGGCGCAAAAATTTGGGGCAGATGCCGTGTTCCATGCCAAAGAATCCGCCTTAGGCGGACGCCTGAGGCGAATCAACAGAAATAGAGGCGCCGACCTTGTTATCGTTTGCACCGGAGCCCTTCCTGCCTTCACCCAGGCATTGCAATCTGTAGATCGCGGGGGCACTGTTCTATTCTTCGCACCAACAGATCCGGGGGTTGATTTTCCTATCCCGTTTAATGATTTTTGGTGGAACGGGATAACATTAATGCCCTCATACGGTGCCAGCCCCTTGGACATCACAGTGGCGATAGAACTGATCCGCACTGGAAAGGTGCCTGTGCACGAGATGATCACACATCGGTTAAGCCTGGCAGAGACAGGTCTGGGCTTCCAGCTCGTTGCCAGTGCTAAGGAATCCATCAAAGTGATCATCGAGCCCCATAGATAAGCGAAAATCGGTTATCGGTTTTCGGTTATCGGTTATCGAAAAAGAAGGGGCAGGACATTGCTGAAGCAAAATTTTCAGGACCGTCACACAATTTTCGTTATCGGTTGGTTAATGTACTTTCTTTATTACCTTAACCGTCTAAACCTGCCCCCTATTATTCCCGCGCTTCGCCAGGATTTAAATATTTCTCATACTGAGGTGGGATACTTTGTCTCCTTATTCATGATCATTTACACTGTAGTTCAGCTCCCGGCCGGGCTTTGGGGAGACAGATACGGGGCCAGAAAGGTAGTTACTCTAGGATGCGTGGTTTCCAGTTTGGCTAATTTGGCTTTCAGTCGAAGCTACAATTTAAGCCATTTAGTAGTTGCTCAGGGGATAAATGGTTTTGGACAAGGCTTGGGATTCAGCCCTTTGTATAAGTTGGTAGTGACTTGGTCATCTAGCTCAAAAAGGGGCATTGTTATTGGTTTTTTTCTTACCAGCGCACCAGCAGGGGCACTATTTGCTTATTGGTTTTCTGGCTTTTTGGGAAACCGATTCGGCTGGAGGTCCTCCTTTATCATTCCTCCACTAATCTTTCTCTTGGGCGCAATGGTATATTGGTTAGTAACCCGAGACCAGCCAGAGGACAAGGGGCTTTCTGGGCATGAAGATGAAGTTGGGCTGGGGCAGAAGTTGAGGCCAAATAGTAATAGGTCTAATAGTAAAGTTGCGCTAGTCCTATCATATAGTCCCTTGCGGATAGTCTTTTTATACTCCTTTTTCTTATTCTATATATGGTACAGTGCTATTACATGGCTTCCCTCTTACTTTGCGGAAACTCATGGGATGGATTTGGAAAAAGTCGGCCTTGGTGCCGGGGTCTTTCTGGTTGGTGGAATCATCTCCCGGCCATTTGGTGGTTTCCTCTCAGATTGGGCATTCTTGGGTCGGCGAAAAGCCCTTATCCTTTCAGCAACGGCGGTGCTCTTTGCGGTCACTCTGTTCCTCTGGAAAACTTCTAGCCTGGTTTGGATAATTTTTCTGCTAGGATTGTTAGGCTTCGTTGTCCAGTTTATAGATACGCTTATTTTAACTTATCCAGCAGATTTTCTACCCCCGGAAGCCTCAAGCACTGGATCGGGCTTTCTTAATACTATTATTCATATAAGCGGTATCCTTAGCACCTTCATCTCAGGCTGGTTGGTGGACCTCTTTAACTCTTATAGTCCTGTATTTTTCTCATTCTTGTTAATGGCGTTTTTGGGGTTCTTCACCGCTCTTTTAATCCATGACCATCCGCATAAAAATTCCCATTCTATTTATTGATAAATAAGACGTTCCCCTTAACCTACAGTATTTTCCAAAAAAATAAATGTAGGGGTGGCATTCATGACACCCGAAAATAAGGGCTTGATAAATCAAGCCCCTACATAAAAATATATAAAAATAGGGATGCTTGAAATCCCCATCAGATAGGGCTTTCAGAGTTTTTTGAAAGGCAGTTAATATAAAAATCAAAGGGGGGAATTCCATGAACACTATGAAGGCAGTTCAGATTAATTCTTTTGGTCCGGAGAGCCGGTTCATCCTTAATGATGTTCCCATTCCCAGGCCTACGGTAGACCAGGTGCTCATAAAGGTAGAGGCGGCTGCGTTAAACCCCCTGGATAACATTATTCGACTTGGCCACTTTCCCATACCCGCCAAATTACCCCATACCCTGGGGACTGAAGGGGCAGGGATTGTGGCAGAGGCCTCGGAAGACCTGAAAAAAAAGGAAAGGGTCTTTATAAGCGGCGGAGGCCTTGGCATTTTCGCCCCAGGAACCTTTGCCCAGTATGTGGCAGTGGACCGACGATTCGTCAGGCTCATACCTGATTTCATGGGTTTTGATGAGGCGGCGGCCTTTGGATTAGTTAGTCTTACCGCGTGGCTGGCCCTGAGAGACAGGGCGGGATTGAAGGAGGGCGATAGAGCCCTTATCCTCGGAGGTGGAGGAGGAGTAGGCCATATGGCTATCCAGTTAGCCCGGAACTGGGGAGCCCATGTGATAGCTACCTTCTCCCACCCGGCAAAGGTGGAAAAGGCCTTTGGCCTGGGGGCTCATCAGGTGATAGACCTCTCAAAACAGGACCTGGTAGAAGAGGTCCATAAGACAGGGCATGGAATTGATATTGTCCTGGACATGGTGGGTGGCGATCTCCTGCCTAAGGCCCTGATAGTGTTGAACCCCAGGGCTCGGGTGATTTCCGTAGGCTATAGCGGCGGCGCCATCAGTCCCGTCAATGTGGTGGACCTGCTGAGGCTCTCGGCGGAGATCAGGGGATTTAATATCTTTATGGTGGAGCCTGGTCGTCTCCAGGAGGCCCTTGGCTCAATCCTGGCTGACATTCAGGAGGGAAGACTGAAGGTCCTCATTGATAAGGGCTTCCCATTCTCCGAGGCGCAGGAGGCCTTCCAGTATCTCCTCTCCCGAAAGGCCTTCGGTAAGATCGTCCTTCGGCCCTGAGGGGATCTTCTCAATTAAAATATAATACATTTTTTATTTTTTCAAGGCCTTAGCAAGTGAGTATTTCTACCATGGGCATCTCAGGCGACATAGGATTGGGTATCAACGTTTTAGTCCTCGGATCTACCACCAAGTCCAATGCCTCTAAGACTATTTGACCAACAAGAGGTTGAGAACCAGCCTCCTCAGCCAGCGCCTCAAAAATCCCTAATCTTCCTTTTAATTCAATAGTCACCGCCCCGTATACCCACTTCGGCTCAACCTTATTATTTGCATACTTAACCTTTGCATCTCTTATTTTTCTCAAACCGAGCTCATCCACTAAATTCTGAGGCAACACAAGCATCGTTGCCCCTGTATCAATAACTGCTTCTACTTCGACTGACTTTGTTGGGTCAAACAAACTTGTGAGCTTTACCTTTTCTATTACCTTTCCCATTTCACACTTCCTTTTTTATTCCACATTTACTTTGGCAATTGCGTATAACGTTTCCAGCATAAAAGAAGTGTTTGCGAGGCAAAAATTGGGGTGAGTGCCGTTAGGCACGAACCTTTTATGCTGTGTTATCTGATGTTTTGACATCATGAA
>JACRGL010000127.1 GCA_016212365.1 Candidatus Methylomirabilota bacterium
AAAAATAAATGAAACCAAGTATGTACCATAACATACGAAGGTTTCATTTACCCTGAGCGAAGCGAAGGGTCTCATCATCGGGATTCCTCGCTTACGCTCGGAATAAATGCTCCCAAAATGTTAAAATTCATTTTTGGTCGCATTTAGTCTAAAGCCCGTATTTTCTTATCTTGTCTTGGAGGGTGGAGCGGGAAATGCCCAGGATCTTAGCGGTCTTGCTGCGGTTTCCACTGGTAGAGGCCAGCACCTGTTTTATGTAGTCCCGCTCCATATGCTCTAAGGAAGGGTAGGTCTCGGCCTTTCCCCCTACCTTGGGGGCCACTGCCTGAAGCTCTAAAGGGAGGTGCTCGGGGCCAATTATCTCTTCAGAGGCTAGGATCATGGCCCTTTCTACTACATTCTTGAGTTCACGGACATTGCCCGGCCAGTGGTAGGCTAAGAGGAGCCTCTGGGCCTCGGGGGAAAAGGTCTTTGCCGGCTTTTTTAAGGTCCGGCTAAACTCCTCCAGGAAAAGGTTGGCTAGGAGGAGGACGTCCTGACCCCGCTCCCGTAGGGGAGAGAGCTCGATGGGCATTACCTTCAGGCGGTAATAGAGGTCTTCCCGGAAAGCCCCCTTTTCTACGGTCTTGGATAGGTCCTTGTTGGTGGCGGTCACAATCCTCACGTCCACCTGGATGTCCCGGGTCCCCCCGACCCGGCGGAAGCATTTGTTCTCCAGTACCCGGAGGAGCTTGGCCTGAATGGATGGGGCTAGCTCCCCGATCTCGTCAAGAAAGAGGGTCCCCCCATCGGCGATTTCCAGGAGGCCCCTCTTCAGGGCCTTGGCATCAGTGAAGGCTCCCCGCTCGTGGCCAAAGAGCTCTGACTCCAAGAGGGTCTCCGATAGACCGGCGCAGTTGATGTCCATTAAGGGCTTATCCCAGCGGATGCTCTTGCCGTGGATGGCCCTGGCCACCAGCTCCTTTCCCGTCCCGCTCTCTCCCTGGATGAGGACCGTGGTATGGGGGTTCTCTGCGAGAAGATCCACCATCATATTGAGCTTCTTTATCTCAGGACATTCCCCAGGGATAGGGCGACCAGCATCCTTTATCTTGGCCCTACTTCGGTAGTATCGGTTTACCCTCTTGAGCTGGAGAAGCTCCACCGTCTTGGCCACCAGGACCTCTACTTCTTCCAGGTCCACAGGCTTGGTGAGGTAATCGGCTGCACCCCTCTTCATGGCCGTGACTGCTGATTCTATGGTCCCCTTGCCGGTGATCATGATAACTGCAGCCTCAGGATTATGGGCCTTGATCTGATCGAGAAGGGCGATCCCATCGCCATCGGGGAGCTTCAGGTCCAGGAGGACTACCTCGGGCTCCTCCTGTTGGAACAGGGCAAGGCCGCTGGATGCTGTCCCTGACTCGAGCACACGGTAGGCTTTGGCCTCGAAGAAGCGCTTCAAGGCCAGGCGGACGGTGGGCTCGTCGTCGATCACCAAAAGGGAGGGGATCATGGGTTGCCTCCGGGGCTTGAGGGCTCCAGGGTCCTATCCAAGGGGAGCTTCAGGGTGAAGGTGGTTCCCTCTCCAGGCCCACTCCTCGCCTCTATACTGCCTCTGTGATCCTCCACTATCTTGCGGCAGATGGCCAGTCCCAGGCCTGAGCCTCGCGGCTTAGTGGTGAAGAAAAGGTCAAAGACCTTCTCTAGATGCTCCTGGGGGATCCCCGGCCCAGTGTCAGAAACGCTGACCTCGACAAAGTTCCCTTCTGGTTTAGGCACTGTGAACTGTGAACCATGAACCATCCGTGTCTCTATTTTTACGGTGCCCCTGTCAGGAGTAGCCTCCATCGCATTATTAAAGAGGTTAAGGAATACCTGTTTTATCTTGTCACGGTCGAGGTATACAGGGGGGAGACCCTTATCATAGCTCCTAATTACTTTAATCTGGCGCTGCTCCAATCCTTCTTCCATGAGACCCAGTATCTCTTCCCAGATTCCGGAGAGGTCGCTAAGGACCGGGGATAACTTGGTGGGGCGGCCGTAGAGGAGGAGATCGTCCACCAGGGCGTTCAGGCGCTTGGTCTCCGAGAGCATGGCTGCAATGAGCTCCCTCTGAGCCTCATTGTAGGGCACTTCTCTAGCCAGCACCTGAGCCACAGAGGTGATCCCGAAGAGGGGATTGCGGATTTCGTGGGCCACCCCCGCGGCTACCTCCCCGATGGTGGCTAAGCGGTCTCTTCGCAGGACCTCCCCTCGGAGTCTCTTTATCTCGGAGAGGTCGCGGAAGACCACAATTATCCCTTCTTGGTGCCCTTCTTCGGTAAAGAGAAAGGAGCTGGAAAAGCCTAGGGGGATGGTCCGCCCATCGGGAAGCTCCAAGTCAATCTCCTTAGAAACGGTCTCCGGCCTAACCTCTAGCAAGGGCTGAGAGTTGGGGAAGAGGTCGACCAAGCGGTGGCCCAGGACCTTCTCCTTCGGGCAGCCCAGGGTCTCCTCGCCAGGGCGGTTGATCGTCCTTATCCTCCCCTCCATGTCGGCTAGCAATAGTCCGCTCGACATATGGGAGAGGATGTTGTCCAAGAGCTGCTTGCTGGAAACCAGCTCCCGGTGGTGTTCCTCGACCTGCCTGTAAAGGCGGGCATTTTCTGCCAGGAGGGTTTCCAGTTCCCTCGTCCTTTCCCTGACCCGTTCCTCCAGACGGGAGGCGAACCCCTCTGCCTCCGTATAGAGCCGGGAGAGTTCCTCAACTTTGGCCCGAAGCTCTTCCAGGAGGCGCCTGTTCTCCACCAGGAGGCGCCGCCGCTCTAAGGCCCTACGGACCCCGTTGATTAGTTCCTCGGCGGGGAAGGGCTTGGTAATGAAGTCGTAGGCCCCATATTTCAAGGCTTCGATGGCCACTTGAGAAGAGGAATGAGCGGTGACCACGATTACCGGGATCTCCGGGCTTATGGAGCTCAAGATACGGAGGGCCTCCAGACCGCTTAAGCCAGGCATCATGATATCCAAGAGAATTACGTCTACTGGGGATTCCTGGACCCTGCGGAAACCTTCACTGGCATCCTCGGCGGTGAGCACCGAGAAGCCCTCACTTGACAGGATATCGCTACAGAGCTGGCGGGTCAGCCTCTCGTCGTCGATCACCAAAACATTTTTCACCTTAACCTCCCGGAAAGGCTTGGCGAGGGTCCGCCCAAGATCGAAGATAAAATAACAGAAGGGAGGGCATCTTTCAAGG
Organism: Candidatus Methylomirabilota bacterium; assembly: GCA_016212365.1. GTDB lineage: Bacteria > Methylomirabilota > Methylomirabilia > Methylomirabilales > JACRGL01 > JACRGL01. Next base: position 3,218 of record JACRGL010000127.1, read on the forward strand.
GTAATTTGCGCTAGCCTGAATAAGGCGTATAGTCAGGTTGCCATAATCCCGTCCCTTGAAATCCCCTTGACAAGACACCATGAGTGAATTATATTGTTTTTAAGTGAACTTGAGGGTAAATAATGGCAAAAAAGAAGGGTTTTGTTATGAAGTATGAGGTATTAACGGCGAAGCAGTTAGCCGAGTATCTCCAGATGGATGAGAGGACGATTTATAGGCTGGCAAGGGCAGGAAAGATCCCCTCGGTCAAGGTGGCAAGGCAGTGGCGGTTTAAGAAAGATCTCATTGACAGGTGGCTGGAAGAGCAGTCAGAGGAAAATCTGAATAAAGGCAATCCTGTTTGAGGTAATTTTATGGCTGACCGAAATCCCAATGCAGCTTCAAGCCAATCACGGTTCACCCTTTCCTTTAAGGGGGTAAAGGACGCAGCTACCCTACCTTTGCTCTCTAAGGTCCGGAGGACCATCTCTAAACACGGGCTTCTTCAAAAGAGCGACCGGGTAGTGGTGGCCCTCTCGGGGGGGATGGACTCCATGACCTTGCTCCACCTCCTCCTCTCATTAAAGGGGGAGATCGGCCTTTCCCTTTATATTGCCCACCTGGATCACATGTTTCGGGGGGAGGCATCCCGACGTGATGCGGATTTGGTTGGGCAGTTGGCCCAGGAACTGGACCTTCCCGCTACCATCCGCTCCGTAGATGTCCCTCGGCTCCGCCTGGATGGGAAGCTCTCCCCCCAGGAGGCCGCCCGTCAGGCGCGTTACGGCTTCCTCTTAGAGGTGGCGGCTTTGGAGGGGGCAGACCGCATTGCCCTGGGCCATCACCTGGACGACCAGGCGGAGACGGTCCTGATCAATCTCCTACGAGGCTCTGGGAGCCGTGGCCTTGGCGGAATCCCTATTAAAAGGGGACCTTTCATCCGTCCCCTCTTGGAAGTGAGCCGGCGTGAGATCGAAGAGCATGTCCATGCCTCGCGACTCCCCTTTTTGGAGGACCCCTCAAATAGGGAAGGAGGCTATCTCCGTAATCGGATCCGGTTTGATCTCCTCCCGTATCTGGCCCGGGCCTTCAATCCTCGCATCCGGGAGGCCCTGGCAGAAACCGCTGACCTGCTGCGGGAGGACGATACTTTCCTCTCCCGCTTGGCCCAAGAGGCCCTGGCCCCCCTGGTCCTGGCCCATCGAGAAAGGGGCCTGGAGCTCTCGAGGCCTGGCCTACGGGAGCTTCCATGTTCCCTCCGTCGGCGGGTTTTGAGGGAGGCGGTGGGGATGGTGAGAGGCGGTATCTATCTCCTGGGGGGCCGCCGCCTCGCTGCCTTAGAAGACTTGGCCCTTTTCGGCAGGGCCGGCGCCGGGCTCCATCTGGGTGAGGAGGTGGTGGCGGCCGTAGAGTACGAGGCCCTGGTCCTTAGAGGGGAGGAAACAGGGACAGAGAGGGCAGAGGCCTTCCCCCTTACTATTCCCGGGAGGACCTACGTTCCCACCTTTGGCCGGGAGGTGGTTACAAATGTGGTGAAAAACCAAAGTTGGGACTTTAGGGCGGTTGCCAGGGATGTGGCCTTCCTGGACATGGCGAAAGTCCGGCCGCCCCTCTCTTTGCGGAGCAGGGAGACCGGGGACCGTTTTTATCCTCTAGGGGTTGGGGGACAAAAGAAGCTCCAGGATTTTTTTGTGGATGCTAAGGTGCCACGCTATGAGCGGGATCGGACCCCTATCTTGGTGGATTCCGAGAAGATCCTCTGGGTGGTGGGTCTGAGAATCGACGAGCGGGCAAAAGTGAGGGCTGACACGGAGCAGGTGCTGGTGGTGGAGGCGAGAAGGGTGCCCCATGGAGTATAGGCCGGGGAAAGCGCTCTTAACCGCCGAGGAGATAGCGAAAAGGGTGCAGGAGCTTGCTGGGGTTATATCCCGGGAATATCAAGGACGGGACCTCCTCTTAGTCTGTATCCTCAAGGGGGCGGCCGTTTTCTGGGCCGACCTTTCCCGTCAGATCAGCATCCCCCATGAAAGCGATTTCGTGGCCCTCTCAAGCTATGGAAATGCGACCGAGTCCTCGCGAGAGATCAAGTTCGAGTACGACCTTTCTACCAATATCACCGGGCGGGACGTACTCATTATCGAGGACATTGTAGATACCGGCCATACTATCAAGTGTTTAAAGGAGGCATTAGAGGCCCGAGGGCCTAAAAGTCTCAAAATCTGTGCCCTCCTTGATAAGGCCGAGAGGCGCGAGGCGAAGGTGACCCTGGATTACATCGGGTTTATCATCCCCAATGAATTCGTGGTGGGTTACGGGTTAGACTTCGCTCAGAAGTACCGCCATCTCCCTTATATCGCTGTCTTGGTCAGTCCTTAAGGGCCTCGTTTTTCTGTTGTATTTTTTTTCCTTCTGTGTTAAATAGTTTATAGAATTATCGATTAGTAGGAGGTTTTGGATTGAACCCATTTTTTAAGAACCTAGCCCTGTGGCTGGTGATTATCCTGTTCGCAGTGACGGTCTTCAGCATCCTCAACCCGGGCCAGCCCCAGGAGAAAGAGATCATCTTCAGTGACTTTATGGCCAAGGTGGAGAAGGGGGAGGTGGCCGAGGTAACCGTTAAGGGTGCTGACATCCGGGGCCGGTTAACCGATGGCACCCTCTTCCGCTCTTACGCCGCCGAGGACCCCGAACTCATCCCAGCTCTACGCCAGAAGGGGGTGCGCATCACCGCCAAGCCCACGGAGGCTAATCCATGGTATAACGTGGTCCTTTCCTGGCTCCCTATGTTGCTATTCATCGGGGTCTGGATATTCTTCATGCGGCAGATGCAGGGTGGCGGCGCCAAGGCCCTCTCCTTCGGGAAGAGCCGGGCCCGCCTGCTTTCCGACAAGCAGAACAAGGTGACCTTCGCAGATGTGGCAGGGGTGGACGAGGCCAAGGAGGAGCTTCAGGAGATCATCGAGTTCCTGAAGGACCCCCAGAAGTTCCAGAAGCTCGGGGGTCGCATCCCTAAAGGGGTGCTACTTATGGGGCCTCCTGGCACGGGGAAGACCCTGCTGGCCAGGGCCATTGCCGGCGAGGCAAATGTCCCCTTCTTCAGCATCTCTGGCTCCGACTTCGTGGAGATGTTCGTGGGGGTGGGGGCCGCCCGGGTCCGCGACCTCTTTGAGCAGGGCAAGAAAAACGCCCCCTG
>JACRGL010000005.1 GCA_016212365.1 Candidatus Methylomirabilota bacterium
CCGAGGCGATCCCGTAGCCTCATTCGAAGCGAGCTGAGCTCTTCGATCTGAAAGCAGGATGCGAGGACGAGGTAAAGGATGAGGCCGATCCCGGTTGAAGGGAATATCGCCGCCACTGCCCAACCTATTGCGGCCAGGAGGAACGGGTAGGCAAGTGCAGCGGCAAGCCCTCCCATAGACGCCGCGGCGGCCATCTTCACGATCCCTGCCCCCAGAGCGGACGTTCCCAACCCCTGTAGCTTCCTCGCCAGGATGGAGTGCAGGACAAGACCTGAGATGCTATAGGTCACAGAAGTGGAAAGGGCGATACCTGCATGGGCCCAAATCTGCATGAAGAGCAGGTTCAATCCGGCGTTCAGGAAGAGGTTCATAAGGGCCACGTTGCGTAAGGTCTTGGCATCCTGCAGGGAGTTATAGAGCCTGGCGTTCAGGAAGGCATAAGCCAGGGGGAAGATGCCCAGGGCGTAGAAGGCCAGGGCCTGGCTTGTCATAAGGGTGGCTTGCTCATCGAAGGCCCCACGTTGAAATAAAACTTTAACCAGAGGGTAAGAAAGGGCAACAAGAAGAGCTGATAGAGGAAGAAGAACGAAGGCCGATGCCCTGATGCTTTTTATGAAGGAATTCTTTAGCCCGGAGATATCCCCTTCCGCTGTCTGTTGGGAGAAGAATGGGAAAACAGCAGTTGAAAGGGAAATAATAAAGAGCTGAGAGGGAACCTCGAATAGCTTGTTGGCGTAATTCAGGGCTGCCACACTCCCTGTTTTTAACCATGAGGCCATTGCCTGGTCCACATAAATGTTGGCATGGGCTAAGGTTGAACCCAAAAACATGGGCCAGGAAAGGGCAGCAACTCTTTGGACCCCAAGGTCTTTAAAATCCAACCGAGGTCGATACCTTATCCCTTCCCTAATAAGGCCATAAGACAGGATGAAGAGGCAGGCAAGGAATCCAAAAAGGGTCCCCCAGGCCAGTGCGCTGATTCCCATGGACCCTCCAAAAACAAGAAAGCTCATGATGGTAATGGTGATCACTATCGGGGCGAGGGAAGGCAGGGCAAATATCTGATGGGCGTTAAGAACGGCCACCAAAACCACAATAGCCGCCTGTAAGAGAAGGAGGGGTGCCATTAGCCGAGCAAGTTGAATGGAGAGAAGCCTTGTCGCAGGATCGAATCCAAGGCCTAACCATGGGACAACCTTTGGCGCTACCAAATAGAGGAAAAGCGTGAGGATTGCAAAGAGGAAGGCAGCGCTGGTGATTGTTGTGGATAGAAGCTTTGTAGCTTTATCTTCGCCTTTCCTGAGTCTCCATTCTATGTAAACCGGGACCAGAGAAACCTGAATGGCACCCCCTGCTAGTTGGGCCAGAAGAGTAGGGAAAATCAAGGCAATGACAAATGCGTCCATTTCCCAAGAAGTGCCGTATTGTCTAGTTACTAATACCTCCTTCAGAAAGCCTATAGCCCGGCCCAGCAGGGTGGCCAGCATAATGGTAAAAGCGGCCCCTGCGATTTGGCGATTTATGGATTCCGTGGATTCAAACACAAGCTTGGAATGGTTAAGATTAACCTCAAGACCAGATGTGTTCCTTCTCCACATACGCCTGGATATGCTGAGCATAACGGTCGAAGTTTTCGAGCTCTGTAGTGACTATCCGGTAGATCTGGCGATAATCGATATCCCAATAGAGATGGACAAGTATATCGCGCATGAGATAGCAAAGCCTTACGGACCTCTTCTCCACAGCCTTTTGAATCTGAGGAAGCTTTGCTAACGCCTCGGCCTTCGTGAATCTCTTAGGGTTAAGGCAGAGGTCTACCCGCACCTTTTACCCCTTAATCCCATCCTTTAGGGCCTGGACCCCCAGTTGGATCTCTTCCTCGCTGAGCTCAGGGTAAATAGGAAGGGATAGGACCTCATCTGCAGCCCGTTCGGCCTCAGGAAAGTCCCCTTTCTTATAGCCCAAACCCCTAAAGGCCTTTTGCAGATGGAGGGGTATTGGGTAGTAAATCATAGTGATTATCCCCTTCTCTCCTAAGCGCTGGTGGAGTCTGTCCCGGCCCTCAGGAATCCGTATGGTGTACTGGTGGAATACCCCCCGGGTATCAGGGGGCTCTATAGGAGTCACAACACCACTACCCGGCAGGGCTTCTGTGTAAAGGGAGGCTATTTCCCTCCTCCTTTTTGTCCATTCTTCCAGGTGACGGAGCTTCACCCGGAGGATGGCCGCTTGAAGCTCGTCCAGGCGGCTGTTGTAGCCAATTTCTCCATGATCGTATCGCCCCTCAGAGCCATGATTCCGTAAGGCGCGGATGTGTCTATACAAAGCCTCGTCATTGGTGACCACCATCCCTCCGTCGCCGTATGCCGCCAAATTCTTTGTGGGATAAAAACTCAGACAGCCAGCATCCCCGAAGCTCCCCACCCTTTTTTGTGCAAATTCTGCGCCAATGGCCTGGGCGCAGTCTTCGATTACCTTTAACCCATACCTGTCGGCCAGCTTCATAATCCCTTCCATATCAGCGGGCTGGCCATATAGGTGGACAGGCAGAATGGCCTTTGGCCGGGCTGATGGCTGATGGCTGATGGCTGATGGCTTCTTTTTAAGGTAGTCCTCCACTCTATTGGGGTCTATGTTAAAAGTTTGCGGCTCTATATCCACAAAGACGGGTCTCGCCCCCGTATATATTATGGCCTCAGCGGTACCTATGAAGGTAAAGGGGGTAGTAATTACCTCATCGCCTGGCCCAATACCAAGGGCCCGAAGGGAGAGGTGCAATGCATCGGTCCCCGAAGCAACTCCAACAGCGTAAGAGCAGCCGCAGTACTTAGCCACCTCCCTTTCCAATGCCCTTACATTCTCCCCCAGGATGTAATGGCCGCTCTCCACCACCTTCTGAATGGCGGCGTCTATTTCGGTCCTGATAGTCTGGTACTGGGCTTTAAGGTCTAGAAAAGGTATCTTCATGGATCGCCCCCTAAATAATAGACCTTTAGATCAATAATATCCCTTCTTTTAAAGCATCATGGACTAGCCCTATCATCTCTTTTTTCTTTTCAAATTCTTTCACTGTGTAGCAGAGGACCTCTAAAGGAAAGCCTCCTTTCCAATACGGATACATCTTACTTGAGCGATCAGGGAAGGAGACCCCCTCAAAGTCATCTGACACCAGGATAAGGTCGATGTCGCTATGTTTTAGATAATCTCCCCGGGCCCGAGATCCAAAAAGGATTGCCCTTTTTATGCGGAAATCCTTTTGGACCTCTTCCAGAAACATCTTCACCTGAGCAATCTCTTTACCCATTCCATCACTATATTCGCACACCCTAAGTGCATCTTTGCTGATTTCTCTGAATACATCCGGGCCGGGATACCGTTAGCCGCATTTGGGTATCGGGTAGTCATATAATCCGGATTAAGTTCCTGAGACGCCTCCACCACTTCCGAAGGTGCTTTCAAATTTTGGGAAAGCTCGACAATATTATGGGTCATAGGTAGTTCTCGTTTCACCTGAATATAAAGGGCTTTTAATGCTTTCTCGGCAGCTTGCTGGCTAAAAAAAACGCACGCATAATACCTTCTTGTTTCCAAGAGGACCTCCGCCGTTTTTAAATCCTCTTGGGCCTGTTCCCAGCTATTCCTAACTTCCTCTCGCAATTTTGCCTTAATCCTTTCGAAAATAATCCACTATAGCCTCTGCCAGAGCAGGGATGGTGTACTCGGTGGGCTGGATATCCGTCTTAATCCCCTGTTGTCGAGCAGCCTCGGCAGTAATAGGCCCGATGCTGGCAATGGTTACCCCCTGGAGCAGATCCTGGAGGTGCTCCCTATTTAGGAGATCAAGGAAGTTGGTCACAGTGGAGGAGCTGGTAAAGGTGATTGCATGGATCTTCCCTTCTCCGAGGAGTTCCTTGACCCTTTGAGGATCGACCCCCGCCTTGACGGTGCGGTAGGCGGTTACAACATCTATCTCCCCGCCTCGCCGGCTAATCTCCTTTGGGAGCACATCCCGGGCCCCTTGGGCCCTGGGGAGGAGGAAGCGCTGGCCCTTAATCGCGATAGCCGCTAGTCCTTCTAGGATGGCCTCTGCCCGGTATTCAGAGGGGAGAAGGTCCGCCCGAAGGCCCCACTTTCCCAGAGCTTCCGCTGTAGCCGGTCCTATGGCGCATATTCGAATGCCTTTTAGCTCTCTCACGTCTCGGCCATGAAAGCTTAGCCTTCTCATGAAGAATTCGACCCCGTTGGCGCTGGTGAAGATGATCCAGTGGTAGTTCGTCAGGCGTCCAATAGCGGCATCCAAACCCTCCCAGCTCTCAGGGGGGAGGATCTCTATAGTGGGAAACTCCAAGACCTCAGCTCCGTAAGCCTCGAGGAGCTCGGCAAAGGCGCTTGCCTGCTCCCGGGAGCGAGTGACTAGGATACGCTTCCCAAAGAGGGGTTTAGACTCGAACCAGTTGAGTTTCTCCCGTAAATTCACTACCTCGCCCACTACTAGAATGGCTGGCGGCTTAAACTCCCTCCTGTTAAGCTCCTCGCGGAGGCCACCCAGGTTTCCTACCCAGGTCTCCTGCTCCGCCAAGGTACCCCACCGGATGAGGGCGGCGGGTGTCTCTCGGCTTCTACCGTGTTCCAATAGCCGATCTACGATCTTCGGGAGCTGGGCCATTCCCATCAGGAAAACCAGAGTACCTGCACCGGTGGCCAGCTTTGGCCAGTCTATGGAAGAGTCGTCTTTAGCTGGGTCTTCGTGGCCAGTGATAAAGGCCACGGAGGAGGTGTAGCGGCGGTGGGTCAGGGGTATCCCGGCGTAGGCCGGGACGGCAGTGGCTGAACTTACCCCCGGTATCACCTCAAAGGGGACGCCAGCGGCGGCCAGGGCCTCTGCCTCTTCGCCGCCCCGGCCAAAGATGAAGGGGTCACCCCCTTTGAGGCGGGCCACCACCTTGCCCTCACTGGCCTCGGCGATGAGGAGCTGATTTATCTCCTCCTGACTCAGGGAGTGGCGGCCAGCCTGCTTACCCACATAGATAAGCCGGGCCCCGGGCCGGGCCTGGGCCAGGAGCCTTGGACTCGCCAGGTAATCATAGACTACCACATCCGCCCCCCGCAGGCGCTCTAATCCCTTTACAGTGATAAGGCCGGGATCCCCCGGCCCGGCCCCGATGAGATAGACCTTGCCTCTAACCATTTTTATATACTTCCCTCAATATCCTATCTCCCCCGATGGCCAGGAGGCGTTCAGCCAGAGCAGTCCCCAGTTCCTCGGCCCGGTGAGGATCCCCTTCCAGCCTTTCCCTGACCATCCCCTTCCCGTCCGGCCTAGCTACCATCCCGCAAAGGGTTAGGCGACCATTGACGATCCGTCCGTGGGCGGCTATGGGCACCTGGCAGCCCCCTCCTAAACGGCGAAGAAAGGCGCGCTCGGCGGTGACCGTCTTGTGAGTCTCGGGATGGTCCAGGGTTTGGACGAGGTCAGCCACTAACGGGTCGTAGGCCCGGATCTCGATCCCTAAAGCCCCTTGACCGATAGCCGGCAGCAAGATTTCCTCCGGGATGTGTTCTGTTATTTGGTCTTCCAGGCCCAGGCGGCAAAGGCCAGCCGCCGCCACCACAATGGCGTCCAGGCCGAGGCTTGAAAGTTTCCGTAACCGGGTGTCTAGATTTCCGCGCAGTGGAACGATTTCTAGGTCCGGCCTCTGGTGAAGGAGCTGGGCCCGCCGCCTCAGGCTACTAGTGCCTATCTTGGCCCCCAAAGGGAGACTTTTGAATCCCTTGCCGTCCTTAGAAATGAGGACGTCGTAAGGGTCCTCCCGCCGGGTAAATGCACCCATTGCCAGGCCCTGGGGGATCTCTGTGGGGATGTCCTTGGCGCTATGGACCGCCAGGTCAACCTGACCATTGAGGAGGGCCTCCTCTATCTCCTTAACAAAGAGGCCCTTTCCCCCTACCCGGGCCAGAGGCACATCCAGGATCTTATCCCCCATGGTCTTGATAGTGATCAGAGAGAAGCTGGTTTCGGGGAAACGCTGGCGTAGCTCACCCGCTACCTCCTCCGCTTGTCGGAGGGCCAGCCTGCTTCCCCGTGTCCCGATCTTTAGTTCCCGGTTCAGGATCAAGAACTCTCCTTTCGCCATCCCTCAGGGGGATTAAACGTTTGCATCCGGTTCAGTTCCTTTCCTCTAGCTTGAATAGCCTCCGCAGGGCTTCCACATAAAAGTGGCCATTTTTCAAAGTGGCACAACGCTTGAGCTCGGTAAGGGGGTGGTGCAGGATCTTATTGACAATAGCAGTAGTGAGGGCGGCCACTACCTCTCTTTGCTCAGGGGAGAGGGAGGCCAACTTACTATTGTGGCGCTCCAGCTCCCCCTGCCTTATCTCCTCCACCTTCTTCCGGAGGCTCACGATGGTAGGCACTACGTCCAAGCTCCGTAGCCAAAAGGAGAAGGCGAGGACCTCCTTATCGATGATGGCTTCTGCTCGCTCGGCCTCCCTCTCTCGCTCCCTCTTGTTGGCCGCAGCCACCGCCTCCAGGTCATCGATGTCGTAGAGGTAGACGTTATCGATCTGGTTCACCTCGGGGTCAATGTCCCTGGGCACGGCAATGTCTATTAGGAATAAAGGGCGGTTCCGCCTCTTGTGGATAAGGTCTTGGACCCCGGTCCGGTGGAGGATAAAGTGGGGGGCACCGGTGGAGGATATAACGATGTCGGCGTGGAGTAACTCCTCCTTGGCATCCTCGAAGCGGACGGCCCGGCCCTGGAACCTCTCAGCCAGTTCCACAGCCCTCTGATAATTCCTGTTGCTGACCAGGACGGTTCTGACTCCGTCGGAGACCAAATGCTTGGCCGCCAGCTCTGACATTTCCCCGGCCCCGATGATGAGAACTGTCCGGCCCGAGAGGTCCCCGAAGATCTTCTTTGCCAGCTCCACAGCGGCCGAGGATACAGAAACCGGTGCCTCGGCGATGGCCGTTTCCGTCCTCACCCGTTTGGCCACCGATAAGGCCCGCTCTAAAAGGTTGTTCAGGATGACCCCGGTGGCCTCCTGTTCCAGGGCAGCAGTGTAGGCGGTCTTTACCTGCCCCAGAATCTGGGATTCCCCCACCACTAAGGAGTCCAGACTGGAGGCCACCCGGAATATATGCCGAATGGCCGCTTCCCCCTGGAGGGCATAAATGCAACCCTGAAAGATCTCAGGGGGCACCTGGTGGTATTTGGAGAGGAAGTCAGTCAGATAGGAAAAGGCCCGCTCTACCTCCTCTGCTACAGCGTAGATCTCCACTCGATTGCATGTGGAGAGGAGCAGGCATTCCAGGATTTCCTCCGCCTGTCCCAGGAGCTCAAGGGGTTTGGAGAGCCCCTTCTCCGGGAAGTGGAGACGCTCCCGAATCTCTACCGGGGCCGTCTTATGACTCAACCCTAAGGCAATAACCTCCATAAAACTCTGTCCTTTAACGTTACCCCTTTATTCCCTACTGACTCCTGAGTCCTCACTCCTATTTCTTGTTTTAAAAGACATGCCTTCCCGGAGAAAAGAGGTTGATCCCGAAGAAACTGAAGAGGACGAAGCCGAAGCCAATAATTGACAATATGGCGGCCTTCCTCCCTCGCCAGGCCAAAGATAAGCGGCCATGGAGGAGGGCGGCGTATATGAACCAGGTGACCAAGCTCCACACCTGTTTGGGTTCCCAGCTCCAGTAGGAGCCCCAGGCGTATTGGGCCCAGATAGAGCCTGTGATGATTCCCAGGGTGAGGAGGGGAAAGCCCAGGGAAAGGGAGCGGTAGCTCAAGCCATCCAGGAGTTCCAATGAGGGGAGCTTGAGGCTGAAGGAGCCGAGGTGCTTCCGCTTGAGCTGCCTCTCCTGCAAAAGATACATCAGGCCCGTCCCGAAGGCCAGGGCGAATGCGGCGTATCCAAAAGGGGAGAGGCTGATGTGGACCCAGAGCCAGAACCCCTTCAAAGCCGGGGCCAGGGCCTCGATACGTTTAGGCAGGGCAGCCCCGGTCGAGCCCAGGACCAGGGCAATGGGGAGAAGGAAGGCCCCCAGGATCTGGCTCTTATGGCGATGCTCCAGAAAGAGCTGGAACAGTACGATGGCCCAGGCAGAAAAGGAGAGGCCCTCGGGGAGGCTTCCAATGGGGGGATGCCCCGCCTCGTAGAGGCGCAGAAGGAGGGACAGGGTGTGGAAGAAAAAGCCGATAAGGGTAGCCCCGGAGGCTACCCTACCCGTCCGAAGCCCCCTGATAAGGAGGAAGAGGAGGTAGTGAAGGGTGCCCAGGAGATAGAAGACTAAGGCCAGATAGAACAAAGCTAAGGACATGAACCCTTCCTACCTCCGCTCCTTTTAAGGTGGCTTTCTAAAGCCTTTTTCCATAGCCTCCGCAGGTCCTTTCGAATTAGGGGCCCCTCCCCGGCGCGGATTCGCTCCAGGAGGTTGGAGTTAACTGCCCCCTCAAGGATTCCCTGTCGCAGGACAGGGTCTTGGACCTCCCGAAGCACCTGGGCCCGGAGCTCCCCCAGGATCTCCAAGAGCTCGGCATACTCCTCACCGTAAATCTCTTCCATCTCCTGGCGGATCTTTTTGGCTAGAGCAGGGCTCTTGCCACCAGTAGAGATGGCGATTAACAGGTCCCCTCGGGTCACTATGGAAGGCACAATGAAGTTGCAGTCCTGGGGGGAGTCCACCACGTTTGCCCAAACCCCTTCCGCTCGGGCATCCCTGGCAAGCTGGCCATTGATTTCCCGATCGTCAGTAGCCCCTATGGCCAAGAAGGTTCCCTCTAAATCCTCTCTCCGGTATCCCCGGGGGAGGTGCTTTAGTTTCCCCTCGTCGGCCAGTTTCTTGAGCCCAGGGCTTAATTCGGGGCTTACCACCACTACGTCGGCCCCAAAACTCAAAAGTATAGATGCCTTTCTCTCAGCAACTGCCCCGCCCCCTGCCACCAGGCATTTCCGCCCGGCAAGGTCCACCATCATAGGATAGTAGCGGGGCATGAGCCTAGACCTCCCCTGATGCCCGTTTGGACCTCTTTGTGGCCCCACTCAATAGCCCCTTTACCTCCTCAACGAACTCGCTCACGTCCTTAAACTGCCGGTAGACAGAGGCAAAGCGGACGTAGGCCACCTCATCGATCTCATGGAGGCGCTCCATCACGAGCTCTCCGATTTCCTTAGAAGTAATCTCTCTTTCCACCTTTTCCGAGAGCCGGGCCTCAATCTCGTCCACCACCTTTTCCAGCTCGGCCAGGCTCACCGGACGCTTCTGGGTGGCTTTGAGGAGACCACCCAAGACCTTTTGGCGGTCAAAGGGCTCACGCCGCCCGTCCTTCTTCACCACCATCATGTGAATTTCTTCAATGCGTTCGTAGGTAGTGAAGCGCCGGCTGCAGACGAGGCATTGACGCCGCCGCCTTATGGCCTCGCCTTCTTTCCCCTCCCGAGAATCCACCACCTTCTCTTCGAGGGAACCGCAGTAAGGGCATTTCATTGCCCATTCCCCGTTGCTTGCCCTCCGGGACCTTAAATGGGGCCGGGGGCTGATAGGGCAAACCTCTCCCGATAGAGGGGAAAGCTTTCGCAGAGCTCCCGCACTGCTGCGGCCACCCGCCTTTGGGCTGCTGTGTCCTTCACGTCCTGGAGGACATGATGGATGAAGCCTGCGATCTGCCGCATCTCGGGCTCCTTCATCCCCCGGGTAGTAACTGCAGGGGTGCCGATCCTGATCCCGCTGGTAATGAAGGGGCTCTTGGTGTCAAAAGGGATCATATTTTTATTGACAGTGATCCCTGCCCGATCCAAAGCGGTCTCGGCCTCCTTCCCGCTGAGGCCTTTATTAGATAGGTCCACCAGCATGAGGTGGGTGTCCGTTCCACCGGATACTAGGCGATAGCCCAATCTGAGGAGTTCCTCGGCCAGGGCCCTGGCGTTTAGCACGATCTGGAGCTGGTAGGCCTTAAATTCTGGGCCCATGGCCTCTTTAAAGGCCACCGCCTTGGCCGCAATGATGTGCATTAAGGGCCCCCCTTGCATCCCGGGAAAGACCTGCTTATTGAGGGTAGCCGCATGCTCGGCCTTACACATGATCATGCCCCCCCGGGGGCCCCGGAGGGTCTTGTGGGTGGTAGTAGTGACGAAGTCGGCGTAGGGGATAGGGCTGGGATGGAACCCTGTCGCTACCAGCCCCGCTATGTGGGCGATGTCGGCCATCATGAGGGTCCCTATTTCATCAGCGATCTCACGGAACCGGGCAAAATCCAAAGTCCGGGGGTAAGCGCTCCCTCCTACCACCAATAGCTTAGGCCGGAATTCGAGCCCCAGGCGCCGAAGCTCATCAAAGTCGATTTGCTCAGTATCCTTGGCCACACCGTAGGGGATTACCTTGAAGAGACGGCCCGAGAAGTTCACCGGGCTTCCCATGGTTAAGTGCCCGCCATGGGAGAGGTTAAGACCCAGGAAGGCATCCCCAGGCTCCATGACTGAGAAATAGACGGCCATGTTGGCCTGGGAGCCAGAGTGGGGCTGGACGTTGACGTGGTCGGCGCCGAAGAGGACCTTTGCCCGCTCAATGGCTAGCTCCTCTGCCCTGTCCACGAACTCGCATCCCCCGTAATAGCGCTTAGCTGGATAGCCCTCAGCATATTTATTGGTGAGGGGGGAGCCGGCAGCCTCCATCACCGCCTCGCTGACGAAGTTCTCGGAAGCGATCAGCTCTAGCTTAGTTGCCTGCCGTTCTGTCTCCAGACGGATTGCCTCAGCGATCTCGGGATCCACATCTATCAGTCTCTTCACTTAAACCTCCTCTAGTGGGCTAATCGGTTACCGTTGGTCGAACATGCCCTGCGGCTATTGGGTTAAATCCAAGGGCGGGAGGCCGCTGTCCTCAAGGATGGGCCCATCTTGGGAGAGGAACCCCCGCAGATCCTTTGGCAGGGAGAAGAGGAAACGGTGGGCTTGGCTGTCGTAGAAGCGCAGATCCTGCCCACCATAGGCACCGACCCGTTCCTTAAGCCTCCGTTCGATGGTTTCTTCATCGAGATCGCCGGGATCCAACTCCTCTGAAGCAGCGATGAAGCCCCAGTCGGCGCGGAAAGAGGGTACGTAGGTTCGATAAGAGGAAACCTTGGGAAAGACGGCCATGATGGTCCGGCGCAGGAGGGCGTGTTTCGCATACTCCAGGCTGGAGAGCTCCACTGCTTGAACAACGAGGACCCCGGGTCGGTCCAACCGGGCTCGGGCTAGCTCAAAAAACTCGCGAGTAAAGAGGGCTAAGGCCAGGCTCTGCTCTGAGAAATCGGTGCTGTCCATAATGATTACATGAAAGCGCTCCTCGCTCTCCAAGAGAAACTGCCTTCCATCCTGAAAGAAGAGCTGGGTTCTGGGGTCAGAAAAGGAGCCTTGATGCCACTGGGGGAGGTGCTTGTAACAGAGATTTACTACCTCCTCGTCCAGATCCACCATTATCACCTTCTCTACTGTCCGGTGTCGCAGCACCTCCCGCAAGGTGGCGCCTTCCCCGCCGCCTATAATCAAGACATTCCGGGGCTCTGGATGAGCGATCATGACGGGATGAACCAGAGATTCATGGTAGATGTACTCGTCCCCGGCCGCCGATTGGGGCTTACCGTCCAGGAGAAGCATCTTCCCGTATTTATAAGTATCGATGATCTCCACCGTTTGATATTTGGTGCGACCTGAATGGAGGCTCTGCCTATAAGCATACATGTGGGCTTCATAGGGATCGATGTTTTCCAAAAGCCAATGCCCGGAAAATGGTGAGACCACAGCAGACCTCCGCGAATCAAATTTGTGAAAATCTTAATCCATCACCCCTTTGGTGTCAAGGTAAAAGGGTCTACTTTCCGGGTTTGACCAGGGGTGGTAGGTTGGTGTAGCGGACCAGCCCCAGCTCGTCCACATAGGTATAAACCTTTGTGGAGGGGGGTTCCTTTGGAGAAGCCTTCTTGGCCTCCCCCTTCCCCTCTTGAAGGTTCTGAGTCTTGATTCGTGGTTTGTACAGGGAGAGGACCTTTTGCACATAATCCTCTGTCTCGCGATAGGGGGGGATGGTCTGGTAGCGGAGGACAGCCCCTTCCCCTGCATTATAGGCAGCTAGGGCCAGGGTTACGTTTCCATTGAAGAGTTCCATTAAATAGCGGAGGTATTTTACCCCACCATATATATTCTGAGGGGGATCAAAGGGGTCCTCCACCTCAAGATTACCTGCAGTTTGGGGCATGAGCTGCATCAGACCCCTGGCCCCCTTAGGGGAGACAGCATGAGGGTTGAAGCCTGACTCTACCTGGATGACGGCCTGGATCAGGGAGGGGTCCACTTGGTGGTGCCGGGAGGCGGCCAGGATCTCCCGGGCAAAGGCCCCTTGCAGGCCCCGGCTGGCCGGAACCATCAGACCTGCCCAAGGCCGATAGCGGGGATTGGTGGGGGCATTGGTGAAATGGGCGACTCCTTTCTCATCTACATAAATGAAAACCTCTGCATAGGCCAGCTTCCCCACAGAGATGGAGAGACCCAATATCAAAAGAAAACAGACCCTTTTAATCTTTTGACCCATCTTTCCCTTTTGACCATCCCTTATAGCATTTGAACGGATATAATGCAAGAAAAATACCAAAATGTCTGCTTTGGCTACTGCCTGTTCAGGACTAGGGATTCCAATTAAATCCTTGCCTCTATCAGGGCTTGGTTGTATAAATAGGGGGGTTCATACGGGAAGCCATCTCAAAAGGGGTCCTTTTATAGGGAGACCTTTGGGGGATCATGGCAGAGGACGCGGGCACCCTCTTCGAGAGATTGGTAGAAATCATGCGTCAACTTCGGGGCCCTGATGGCTGCCCCTGGGACCGGGAGCAAACCCATGCCTCGCTTAAGGGAAACCTGCTTGAGGAGTGCTACGAGGTACTGGAGGCTCTGGATGAAAAAGACTCAAGGCGG
>JACRGL010000015.1 GCA_016212365.1 Candidatus Methylomirabilota bacterium
AGGGAGAGAAAGGGTGAACGTGGATGGTCGCCCTATCCTCTCTGATGCCATAGGCCCCTTTGGGAGCCCAATGGCCGATTCAGAAAGGACTATGATTACCTTGGAATCGCAGGCCGCCTTGCTGGTAATCTTTGCCCCGGCCGATTATCTCGAGGGAGATTTGCTGGGTCACGTGGAAGAAGCAGGCCGGCTGCTGGTGGCCCATAATTGGGGCAGGTTGATTTATACGGGATGATGCTTATCTTTCGCATTCTCCTTTATGCCCTCATCGTCCTTGTCCTTTTCAACGTTCTCCTCGTTTATATAAACACTCATCTACCGCGCTACCCTTATGACACCCCCCCATTCACCTTTGGCTGGAATTATGAGGAGATATCCATCAAGACTGTGGATGGCTTGAGCCTTAGCGGTTGGTTCATCCCCGGGAGCAGGGGGGGTCCGGTCGTCATCCTGGCCCACGGCCTGGGAGCAGGGAAGTCGGACCTAGTGGACTTTGCCCCTTTCCTCTACAAAGGGGGCTATAACGTCCTTCTCTTCGACTTTCGAGCCCACGGAAAGAGCGATGGGAGCAGCACTTCCTTCGGGTATCATGAGCAAAAGGACCTTTCGGCGGCCATCGACTTTTTAAAAGCACGAAAGGACGTGGATCCGCAGAGGATCGGGGTCCTGGGCCTTTCCCTGGGCGGAGCGGTAGCCATCTTGGCCGCGGCCCAGTTAAAGGAGATCCGGGCGGTGGCAGTGGAGGGTGTCTACGCCAGCTTTCCGGAGACGGTGACCCGGCATCTTTACCTGGCCTACCGTCTCCCCAAATTCCCCTTTACTCACCTGGCCCTCTGGACCTTCAGCCTCCTGTTTAAGGTTGACATCGACCGGATATCACCTATAGAATCCATAGGTAGAATCAGCCCTCGGCCTCTTTTTATAATTGCTGGTGGAAAGGATGAGAGGATGACCCCTGAGGAAGCTTGGCGCCTCTACCAGGCAGCGGGTGAACCTAAAGAGCTTTGGGTGGTCCCGGGGGCCGGGCATTTAGAGGCACGGGCCGTAGCGGGTCCCGAGTATGAGCGGAGAGTCCTTTACTTCTTCAATAAACATCTATGAACCCCGAACCATTTGATGTGGCCGTCATCGGGGCAGGGGCCTGGGGCACTACCCTGGCCAAGCTCCTCGCCGAGAAGAGTTATTCGGTAAGCCTCTGGGCCTATGAGCCCGAGCTAGCTCAGGCCATGGCTGAGAGGAGGGAAAACCCCTTCTATCTTCCTGGAGTCCCCCTTCCTGAGGCCATCAGACCCACATCCTCCCTGGAAGGGGCAGCCGAGGGTGCAGACCTGGTTATCTTGGCCACCCCCTCCCATGCCTTCCGGTCCGTGTCCCAGGGCTTAGCCCCGTCTCTGAGTCCCCAGGTCATTCTGGTGAGCGCCACCAAAGGCCTTGAGGTGGGAACCTCCATGACTATGTCTCAAATCCTAAAGGATGTTCTCCCTGGCCACTTCCACCGCCGGATTTCAGTCCTCTCAGGACCCAGCTTTGCCAAGGAGGTGTGCCAGCGCTCCCTTACGGCGGTAGTAGTGGCCTCCGGGGAGGTGGACCTCGCTGCATCCGTCCAAAAGGCCCTCAGCGCCCCTTATTTCCGGGTTTACCTCAGCTTGGATGTCCTTGGGGTAGAGTTCGGCGGGGCAATAAAGAACGTCATCGCCATTGCTGCCGGCGTAGTGGATGGACTGGGCCTGGGCCATAATGCCCGGGCGGCCCTGATCACCCGGGGCTTGGCAGAGATGAGTCGGTTGGGGGTGGCCTTTGGGGCCAAAGCTCAAACCTTCGCTGGCCTCGCCGGAATGGGAGACCTGTTCCTCACTTGCACCGGAGACCTCTCTCGAAACCGGCGTCTGGGTATGGAACTGGCCCGAGGCCAGAGGCTGGAGGAGGTCCTTGCCTCGACTCGTGAGGTGGCCGAAGGGGTGAATGCCGCCCGCTCGGTCTTGGAACTGGCCAGGAGGCGAGGGATCGAGATGCCCATCTGTGAGCAGGTCCACGCGGTCCTCTTCAATGGCAAGAGCCCGGCCCAGGCGACCCAGGAGCTGATGGCCCGGGAACTGAGGTTTGAGGAAGGCTAAAAACAGTTATCAGTGGTCAGTCATCAGTGGGCTGAGGGCTAAAAGCTGAAGGCTAAAAGCTAATGGCTAATTGCGGTCTTGGGGAGGAAGCCATGCCCTTTGCTAATGTCCAGAAAAAGCAGATATATTATTACAGCGAGGCGGGGTTCTATTCCTCAAAGTTTAGCGTGGTCTTCATTCACGGGGCAGGCGTACGCCACAAAAACTGTCTTTCCCAGATCAGGCATTTTTCTAGAGGCTATAATGCCTTGGCCCTGGATCTCCCCGGCCATGGAGATTCAGAAGGGG
>JACRGL010000128.1 GCA_016212365.1 Candidatus Methylomirabilota bacterium
GTCCCCATGATAATCAGGTCAATCTCCTTTTCTTCAGCGAAGGTCACGATCTCCAGGAAAGGGGTGCCGCGGCGGAGGCTGATCCGCACCTCGACCCCTTCCTGGACCAGCTCTTCCCGCAGGCGGTCCAGGTTCTCCTGGGCACTCGACTCCAGGCGCGCATCCAGGTCGTGAAGGATAATGGGGTCGGCAGAGGCAAGGTTCAGATTCAAAGGCTGGCTGACGGTAAGGATGTAGAGGGTAGCCCCAAAGCTTTTGGTGAAGGATACCGCGTAGAGCTTGGCCTCCTCGGAACACTCCGAGAAATCAGTGGGGAATAAGATCTTGCGGAGTTCGATCATGGTTACCTCCCATAAAATTACAGGACAAGTCGCGTTGGCAAAGGCAATGTTTTTTAAGCTTTGGCGCCATCTTTTATAACCTATTTTTAAGGGCCGGGGTTCCCTATCTTGGGTTCCTTCAAACCTCTGTCAGATCTTCGTAAGCCTTTTGGATGGCCAGGAGCTTCTTATGGGCCAGCTCCTGGAACTCCTTACCCAAATGGGCAACCTTGTCGGGGTGGTACCTGGAGACCGCCCTTCGGTAGGCCGCTTTGATCTCTTCCTGGCTTGCGTTCCTCTCCACCCCCAAGAGGGTATAGGGGTCGTCCTGGGAATAGTCGCGGAGGTCTTCCGCCCACTTTTCGGCCTCTCTAGCCTTCCTCTGTCCTTGCCAGGTCTTCGCCCTCCGATAAAAGTCCCAGGGGCTCTCGCCAGGCCGCCGCATAGTCAGATACCATAGGGCGATGGCCAAAAGGAGGACGTCATCAATCCAGCCCAGTCCTGGCAAAAAATCGGGCACCAGGTCTATAGGGCTAATTATGTAAAGGAGAACCACTAGGAGGGGTAAAATCCTTACTAAGGCACGCATATATGTATCGCCGCCTTTTTTATAAGAGCATTGCCTGCGCTTCCTTACCCTGGATCTCCACCAAGGCTCCCTTTCCCCCACCCCCCATGGTGCAGTTGACCACCAGAGTTTCCCCCATTCTAACCACTCCGGGGGATTCGTGGACATGGCCACACAGCACCACTCGGGGCTTCAAGGCTTCAATGGCCTGGTTCACCGCCCGGTTTCCGATGTGACGACCACCCCCAACGTCGTCGAGGGTCCCATAGGGCGGCTCGTGGACCACGAGGACATCGCAGGCATCCAGACCCTGCTGAGAGCCTGCAAAAATCACCTCATCGATAACCACGGCAGTGGCAAGGAGACCCTCGGCATGGCTCTCCACAATAGCCTTTGCAGTGTGGGGGAGATCCAGGTTCCCCGGAATGGCCAGGACCCTCCCTGGCAGGCTGTCCAGGACCCTCTTCACCTCTTCCCTGGAGCCGTAAGAAGTGATGTCGCCAGCAACCACGATGACGTCGGGCTTATGCCTCGCTGCCATCTCTTGAATGGTTCGGATGCTCCTCTCCCGGCTATGGATGTCTGCAAAGGCCAGGATCTTCATGGTATTATGGGCGACCTCAGCTCGGCCATCCGATGTACTGGCCATCCTCCCAGAGCTCAACCATGCGCTTCACTATGGCCAGACGGTCTTCGAAGCGCTGACTCTGGGTGAGGTGGCGGTCCTCGGGCCAGACCGTTGTAAGATGGGGTCGGGCCTTTGGGGGAAGGGCATAATAGGCCTCTCGGAGCCTGGTCAGGCTATCCCTATTGACCTGCTGGAGGTTGGATGTGGGGACGATCAGGGGCTGGGGGTTGTCAAAAAGGGAGCTCCAATGGAGGCAGTCCCGGAGGTTTATGCCGATTAAACCCCGGGCGAGGCGGGCAAACTCCATGAACCAGCCAATGGTTCGCTGGCAGACCAAGCAACCCCGGCAGTTATCGTGCTCTACCACCGGGACATAGGCCTCCCCCTTCAAGGGGCCACCGGGGAGAACCCAGGAGACCGACTTATAATGGTGGAACCGCGCCTTCTTCGCCGTCAACTCCGGCATGGGGGTCATCCTGAGTAATTGTAGCTACCTTCAACGTCCTGAAGGTCTTAAACCCGATCCAGCGGAACGTGAAGTTCCACCAGCCGAACTCCTTCTTTATGGGTCCTTGGCAAGCTTTACGAGCGCCTTGAAGCTTGGACAACATTTGGCGATCCAATCCTGCATGCTCTGTTCTACAATCCAAATATCACCATCAGTCAATCTATAAAGCTTATAGACCAAACTGTCAATCTCTCCATCGGTTTTTTCGATCTGGCATTTGAGAAGATCCTTTTGTGCGCCTACAGCCTTCGAGTGATTAGGAGCAAGGCTTCCTTCAAATTTTCCCGAACCTCCTTTAGCGTTCTCCCCTGGGTGTTCACGCCAGGGATCTCCTCCACATAGCCCACGTACCATCTGCCCCGTTTCTCGATGACTGCGGTAAACTCTCCCTTCATACCGTTCCTCCAGTTTCAGGACGGGGACTTCCGCGTCCTACACCTTATCCCTCTTAGCCCCTGCAGTGAGTCTCAGTTGGCGTATTTAGAGGGATTCCCAGAAGACCTTTTAGCAACCTTGGCAGCGATCTAGACCTTACCTTTCAGTCAGCCAGGTCAGGGGGTTGCTTTCCGAAGGTCAAGTAGCCACCTTCAGGTTTTCTAGCGAAACACCCTGTTCTTTGAGATGGGGAATCAGATCGCTGGCGTCCAAAATTTCAATGGCCACAATGCGTTCGCCAGGACCGATATCAATTGCCACTTGGTCACTCAACCGAATAACCTCACACTCCACGCGCTCTTCCACCAATCGGATAGTCAGGGCATCTACGGTCGGGTCATAGACGATTCGCATGCCTATCACCTCCATCAGAAATAGAAAACAAATACGGTTACCACGATAAGTCGGTCAGCCTCTTCAGCAATCACAGGGGCAACTTGTTTGACCGCATAATGCTTCCCCCGCCAAGGGCGATTGTAGGTGAAATTCTTGCGAAACATAAGTCGTCCTTTCCGTGCCGTCTCAGGATTGCCCGTGCGGATAGCTGCTTCAACTTTACTTTCCGTAACTCCACGGTCTAACATTTTCTCCAGAGCATGGGGGCTAAACTCTATCGGTTTTGAGAGGTCCATGATCCTGAGGGTGAGGAGGTTATGAAACAGCTTCTAGCTCTTCGTTTCAACGATCATCTGTTCCTTTTCGGTCATGCCATAGAGCTTATACACCAACCAGTCGATCTCTCGGTCGGTCTTTTCGATCTGGCGTTGAAGCTGCTCGCGCTCAGCACCGACGGCTTTCTGGAGACGCTGGTGGAGGGTGAGCATCACGTCCACAAGGGCCACAAGATCGTCGTGGAGCTTCTTTTCGGCAGGGTTGCTGAAGTCGATAAGTCGGATGGGGAGCTGCTTGATGAAGCGGGACTCGTAGGAGAAATAGCCGCCCCGGAAGGTCGTGCTGATCTGATGGAGGAACCAATCAAGTAGGCGGCTGTTCAGGAGGCCGAGGAGATATTTAGGGTTAATCTGTTCTCTAGGGATAATCCCATAGCCGCCCGCAGCACCCCCAGTGAAGAGGTAAATCCCTTCTACATCATAACAATAAGAGGCTGCCAAAGCTAGGTCAGGCGTAA